>JAEZIV010000262.1 GCA_023436515.1 Bacillota bacterium | reverse complement strand
GCCTGTAAGTCTTCCCAATCTCATATCAACTATGGCCTGGGACTGCTTTTCACTAAAACCAAACCTTTCGGATAACCTCTCCTTTGCTAAGGCTTCGGTTTTTGAACTCCTGATAATATTTATAACTTCATCTAAATTGTCAAGAGCTATTTTCAGACCTTCCAATATATGTGCTCTGGCCTCTGCCTTATCAAGCTCAAATTTTGTTCTGCGTCTGATTACATTCTCCTGATGAACTATGTAGTAATCAATCACTTGTCTAAGATTCAGAGTCCTTGGTTCATACAGGTTATCCTCTGTAGGTACGATTGCAACCATGTTAACACTGAAGCTTTCCTGCAACTGAGTATTTTTATATAATTGGTTAAGTACAACGTTTGGATTTGCATCCCTTTTCAGCTCTATTACAATTCTGACAGGTTCTTCTCTCCCTGATTCATCCTGAAGGAAGGAAATCCCTTCGAGCCTCTTCTCCTTGACCAGCTCTGCAATTTTTTCGATGAGTCGTGCTTTGTTAACCAAATAAGGTATTTCTGACACAATTATTCTGTGTCTGTTTCCGGGCATTTCCTCTATAGTTGCCTCAGAACGGACAACCAGCCTGCCTCTTCCGGTTCTATAAGCGTCTCTAATACCTTTTTTTCCAATTATCTTTGCAGCAGTAGGGAAATCAGGACCCTTAATGTACTTCATCAGCTCATCAATCGTTATTTCAGAGTTATCCAGAACAGCACATACTCCATCAATTACTTCTCCAAGATTGTGAGGCGGAATGTTTGTCGCCATTCCCACGGCAATACCTGAAGAACCGTTAACAAGCAAATTAGGAAATCTTGAAGGCAGAACAACAGGTTCAACCTCATGCTCATCGAAATTAGGCTTAAAATCAACAGTGTCCTTATTAATATCAGCCAGCATTTCCATAGATATCTTGGCAAGCCTCGCCTCGGTATATCTCATTGCAGCTGCTGCATCGCCATCACGTGAACCAAAATTACCATGCCCGTCAACAAGGGGATGCCTCAAAGAAAAGTCCTGTGCCATACGCACCAAACTATCATATACTGCTGCATCTCCATGGGGATGAAAGCTTTTTAAAGCCTCACCTACTGTTGCAACAGACTTTCTATAAGGCTTATCCGGTGTAAATCCGGACGAAAACATTGTATATAATATACGCCTGTGTACCGGCTTTAAACCATCTCGTACATCAGGCAGCGCTCTGTCGATTATTACGCTCATTGCATAGTCTATAAAAGACTTTTTCATTTCAGATTCAATGTCTATGGGAATAATTCTCTGCTCCCTAATTTCCTCTGCCATTTAAAATTCTACCTCTTTTCATTTTATAAAAACATTTTATATTGATGCTAGTGCAGGCTGTCCACCTATATATTGTAATAAAATTTTAACTAACTGTCCACCTTTTTGTCCCCAAGCCAATTAGCCGTAGTGGTTTCACACAGTAAATCCTATATCCATATGCTGTAAAAGGTATATATCTATATTATAGCCTAACCATTATTGGGTTAGCCTTATTATTCATCTGTTTTTTGAGCCCTTGGGTGAACACACCGTTAACATTCTTATATATAGTCAATGGTTTCCCGAATTGTATTGTGATAGCTTGTTGATAACTTTTTAAAAATACATTTTTTATCCAGAGAATAAGTAACCTGTGTGGATAAAGACATCTCTTTTTCCACATTAATAAAAGTGGTATGGTAAAAACCATCCACTTTCATAAACACATATATTTAAATCTATCATTATCATTAAGCCATATTGTTCTTTGGTACTCTTACAACAAATTCAATATATTCTCCACGATCTATCTGAGCAGCTTTAGCATTAACACCTGACTGCTTCATAATGTCAATCGCCTGCTTTATAGTATTTACGAAGATTCTTACGTCCTTTATAGCTTTTGTCATCTTTCTTTCATTGGGCTTATGCTTTAAATCCCGTGAAAACTTATCAATAGCTCGTTCAACCAACTCTTCTGTTTTCTTAACATTAAGTCCCCTCTCGCAGACAAGCTTTAAAACTTTCAGCTGAAGCTGTTCATCATGAAGCTTCAATAAGGCTCTTGCATGCCTTTCTGTAAGATTATTATCTGAGAGTATCTTCTTTACCAGAGGCGAGAGCTTCAAAAGTCTTATCTTATTTGCAATGGTTGACTGGCTCTTACCTATTTTTTGTGCCAGCTCCTCCTGAGTAAACCCATGCTCGGTAATCAGATTGCTATAACCTTCAGCTTCATCCATGTAACTGAGATCCTCTCTCTGAAGATTCTCAATCAATGCCATCACAGCAGAATCATTATCATCAACATTAATAATAATTGCAGGTATTTCGTTAAGCCCTGCCATTGTCGCCGCCCTTAACCTTCTCTCTCCGGCTACCAGCTCATATGTACTATGTGAAATCTTCCGTACATTAATGGGCTGCAATACGCCGTACTGCCTTATAGACTCACAAAGCTCCTCCAGTGCAATTTTATTAAACTGCTTCCTTGGTTGGTAAGGGTTCGGCCTTATAAAATCTATTCCAACATAGGTAATGTTTTTAACCTCATCCTTTTTCTCATGCTTTTGATACTGATATTTACTTTCCAACATAACGGCACCATCCTTTGTATATTCTAAAATTTTTTTCTATGGTTATATACCATATTTTGTAAATAACACACAAAGGATATTCTTTTAACCTATTCCATTTCCTTTTTTCCCATTAAAGATTCGTTCGATATAAATTTGTAAAATACTGGTTATTAATACTTATATCAACGGCTCTTTCGAGGGTTTGCCTGCTTTTCTAGGGTATTTTGTCGGTGTCTGTCTAAACTTTCTTACTACAACAATGTTTCTTTCGATATTAGTTGAAGGTAACACAATTTTTTCAATCTTTTCAATTTTTCCTCCTAAAATGTCGAGAGCCTTGGATGAATTGTCAATCTCTTCTGTGTTACTTCCCTTCATTGCGATAAAAACTCCGTTTGTTTTCACAAATGGCAGACAATATTCGAGTAAAACCGGTAAATTAGCAACTGCCCTTGCAACAGCAATATCGTACTTTTCTCTGTACATGGGGTTCATTCCAAAATCCTCTGCTCTCCCATGAACTGCTTTAATTTCGGATATTTCCTTCTGCCCGGAAATATTTGTTGCTCCTATTACTTCATTTAAAAACCGGATTCTTTTATCAAGAGAATCAAGAAGGGTTACTTCAAGCATTGGATAAGCTATTTTCAATGGAATTCCAGGAAATCCGGCTCCTGTTCCTATATCAATCACCTTTTGCTTCTCTTCTTTAATATATGGAAGTATACTCATTGAATCTATAAAATGCTTAACTATTATTTCTCGGTCATCCTCTATAGCCGTTAAATTCATTTTTTGATTCCATTCTTTGAGCAATTCCATGTAAGCTTCAAACTGACCCAGCTGCTGCTCGGTAAGCTGCTTTCCGAAATGCTCCGTTCCTTCAGATAATATTCTCAACAACTCTTTTTCCAAAACCACTACCTCCGATTGAATTTATTCTACAATAACAGAGCCCTGTTTATTTCGAAATCCTTAGGGGGATTAATTGCCGGTGGTACCTCTATTTATTTGCTCCAGATGAATAAGCAAAACAGATATGTCCGCAGGTGAAACTCCTAGTATTCTTGAAGCCTGACCTATTGAATCAGGCTGGATAAGTGAAAGCTTCTGTCTTGCCTCCAGACGCAATCCCTGTATCCTTGAATAATCTATTTCTTTGGGAAGCTTTCGGCTTTCTAGCTTTTTATACTGTTCAACCTGCTGCATTTGCCTTTTTATATAGCCCTCGTACTTAATTGCAATTTCAACCTGCTCCCTTACAGAACGAGGCAGCTCGGGAAGTTCCATTACCTCTGACAGGCTCTCATAGCTTATCTCAGGTCTCCTGAGCAGCTCGGCTACATTAACTCCGCTTTTGATAGGGGTACTTTCCCTCTTTTCAAGATAGCTTATAACCTCTTGGCTCGGAGGCAGGTAGCTGCTATTAAGTCTGTCTATCTCCTTCTCTATGAGCTCCTTCTTCTCAAGAAAACGCCTGTACCTTTCATCGCTAATCAGACCAATCTCTTTTCCTAAGGGTGTCAGCCTCAGGTCGGCATTATCCTGTCTCAGAAGTAATCTGTACTCTGCTCTGGAGGTCATCATTCTGTATGGTTCCTTTGTCCCTTTAGTCACAAGATCATCTATAAGCACACCTATATATGCCTGTGATCTGTCAAGTATAACAGGTTCTCTTTCCTGCAACTTCATAGCTGCGTTAATTCCTGCAATTATTCCCTGTGCCGCAGCCTCCTCATAGCCAGAGCTCCCATTGATCTGCCCGGCAGAAAATAAGCCTTCTATATTCTTAAATTCCAGCGATAACTTAAGCTGTGTTGCATCAATACCATCGTATTCAATGGCGTAGGCACTTCTCATAACCTTTACATTCTCAAGTCCGGGTATGGTCTTCATAAACTCAACCTGTACATCCTCAGGCAAGCTGCTGGACATACCCTGAAGGTACATTTCCTCTGTATCAAGACCCATGGGCTCTACAAATACCTGATGATTTTCCTTGTCTGCAAAGCGAACGACCTTGTCCTCTATTGAAGGGCAGTACCTTGGACCAATGCCCGTAATATTCCCGCTGTATAAGGGTGACCTATGCAAATTACTTTTTATGACTTCATGGGTATCCTTATTGGTGTATGTTAGCCAGCAGGATACTTGATCCTTTTCTATTTCCTCAGTTTCGAAGGAAAAGGGTACTATGAGGTCATCTCCAGGCTGCTCACTCATTTTTGTAAAATCCAGACTTCTTCTGCTTAATCGCGCAGGAGTTCCGGTTTTAAACCTAAGCAAATCAATACCTAATTCAAGCATACTTTCGGAAAGTTTGTTGGCAGGAAAAATGCCATCGGGACCTCCGCTATAGCTTATATCCCCTATAATAATTCTTCCCTGTAGATAAGTACCCGTTGTCAATATTGCAGCCTTACAATTAAATATCGCACCGGTGTGGGTTTTTACCCCTGTTATTTTTGTTTTTGTTTCATCAGTAAGGAGTTCAACAATCTCAGCCTGCCTGATATCAAGATTATCCTGGAGCTCAAGTGTGTGCTTCATTTCAGTTTGATATTGACGACGGTCTACCTGAGCACGAAGTGAATATACAGCGGGCCCCTTGGAGTTATTTAGTATTTTAGATTGTATAAAGGTTTTGTCTGTGGCTTTGCCCATCTGTCCGCCAAGAGCATCAATCTCCCTTACCAGATGCCCTTTGGCAGTTCCACCTATACTCGGATTGCAGGGCATGTTTGCCATGCTGTCCAAATTAATTGAAAAAATAATTGTTTTACACCCCAGCCTTGCAGCAGCCAAGGCAGCCTCACATCCGGCGTGACCTGCGCCCACCACCACAACATCATAACTTCCAGCGAAATAATCCATTTGGATTCTTCCTTTCTACTATATTAACATTTGTGTCTAAAAATCTTTTAAGCATGCTAATCGGGTAAAATCCCGTCAATCCAGGTATTACTTACCTATACAAAAACGTGAAAATATATTATGCATAACAGCTTCATCAATTGATTCCCCTGTAATCTGACCAATATACTCTGCCGAGCTCTTTATATCAATAGTTACCATATCAATGGGCATCCCAATTTCATGTGATCCTAAAGCCTGATCAATAGACTTTATTGCTTTATCCACCAGACTTTTGTGTCTTGAGTTTGTAAGCAGCACTTCCTCATTCTTTGAAATATCTCCTTTAAAAAACAACTCTGCAATCATTTCTTCAAGGCCTTCAATCCCCTGCTCGTTAATAACTGAGGCTTCAAGAATAATATCTGCCTTAAGCTGGTCCCTTACCGCACTTACTCTGGACTTATCAACCAAGTCGGTTTTGTTTATTAGGACAAGGCACTTTTTGCTTTTTATTGTATGAAGTATTTCCTCATCCTCTGGTTGAACACCTGTGTCAGCTGCTATAACCATTACTATGAGATCCGAATCCTCTATAGCCTTCAAGGCTTTATCAACACCAATTTTCTCTACTATATCCTCTGTAGCTCTTATTCCTGCCGTATCAGTTATCTTTGCCGGAATACCTTTAATATTTACGTACTCTTCTATAGTATCCCTTGTGGTTCCTGGAATATCAGTGACTATTGCGCGAACACTTCCCGCCAGCTGGTTCAGGAGCGAGGATTTACCCACATTTGGTTTTCCGGCAATTACAATATTTATTCCATCTCTTAGCAGCTTTCCTCTATCAAAGGTTTTAGCCAGATTAAGCAATTCTGACTTTATTATCTTAAGTCCGTCATAGACCTTTTCTCCCGTTATCTCCTCGATATCATGCTCGGGGTAATCGACTGTAACTTCAATATGGGCCAACAGCTCAACAAGCTCATTTCTCAATTCCTTAAGCTTGTTGGATAATCTACCCTCCAGATGGCTTACTGCAGCCCTTGAGCTCTCAATAGTTTTTGAATTAATAAGATCAATAATAGCCTCTGCTTGCGAGAGGTCAATTCTACCGTTTAGGAAGGCTCTTTTTGTAAACTCTCCCGGCTCTGCTGGCCGTACTTCATTTTTGAACAATAAATCCATTACTCTATTTATTACAACTATACCACCATGACACTGAATTTCTACTACATCTTCCCTTGTAAAGGTATTTGGCTTACCCATTTTAAGCAGCAGAACTTCATCAATAATATCCCTCGTTTCAGGATCTATTATTTTTCCATAGGAAACTGTGTGGGATATTATCTCCTCCATTGGCTTTGATCCATGAAAAAGCCTTCCGGTAATCTCAAAAGCCTGGCTTCCGCTTATACGTATAACACCTATGCCTCCTGTACCATATGGAGTGGACAGTGCTGCAATTGTATCTTCCAAGTACATAAATCCTCCAACGTACAAAATGGTTCAAGGAATAACTCCTTAAACCATTTAAAAATACATTCCTTATTCTAGCTAGATTTGATATATTCCATTTCTATTTCAATGTTATAACAACTTTTCTCTTTGGCTCTTCTCCTGTGCTATAAGTCTCAACAGACCTATGACCCTGAAGTGTAGAGTGAATTATTCTTCTTTCATAGGGGTTCATCGGCTCCAAGGTAACTGGCTTCTTATACTTGACAACCTTATCGGCCAATCTGTTTGCCAGCTTTACCAGAGTTTCCTCTCTCTTCTGCCTGTAGTTTTCTACATTTAGTATGACTCTTTTGTAATCTTCATAGCCCTTGTTAATAACCAAGCTGGTGAGGTATTGAAGTGAATCCATTGTTTCACCTCGGCGGCCTATAATAATACCAATATCATCACCATTTACATCAACAACTATACTTTCGTCATCTTCATTTACAGTTATTTCGGCTTCAACACCCATATTGTTCAATATTGTATACAAAAAGTCGGAGGCTATATCTCCGCGGGTTGTTTCAACTTCCTTGACTGTTGCTCTTATTCTGGCAACCTTTGATCCAATAATACCGAATATACCTTTGTTACCCTCGTCTAAAACTTCGATATCCACATCATCCTGTGAAAGATTTAACTCTGACAAAGCTACTGAAATGGCCTCTTGAACCGTTTTTCCTGTTTTCTCAATACTGTAAGCCATTATTTACTCTCTACCTCCTTCTTCTTAAGGACATATTTATTAACATAGTATTGCTGACAAATTGCAAAAACATTACCAGCAACCCAATATAATGCAAGACCAGCAGGGAATTGGAAGGAGAATATTAATGTCATAAGTGGAGAAATATAAAGCATAGTGTTCCCCATTGGGTTAGTTGCCTTATCAGTTGTTTTTGGCATTGATAACCGGGCAGTAAGATAAGTTGTTCCAACCGCAAGAACTACCAAAACAAGCAACCATATTCTCATAGGTTCAGCAGAAAGCTGGTCCAAATGATAGGTTGGGATATTTCCAAGATTTATTCCCCCATGACTTGGGAAAAACATATTTAGATTTCCGACCTCGCTACCTTTTCCAGCCTTAATAAAATGAGTTATTGTCTCTATTTCGGCATAGGTATGATTTAAAACTCCAGCCTCTGTGGCTAGCTTGGTCAATTGCTCTGAGGAATAATTGAGCATGAACTTTAAAGGCTTGGTTATTACCTGCCAGAGAGAAAGTAATATAGGCATTTGAATTATTAATGGCAGACACCCACCGGCCGGATTAATTTTGTGCTCCTGATAGAGCTTCATGGTTTCTTCGTTTAATTTTTGCTTGTCAGTAGAGTATTTTCTCTGTATTTCCTTCAAAAGAGGCTGTACTTTTTGCATTTCTGCACTTGATTTGTATTGCTTTAGTGTAAGGGGCATCATCGCTGCTCTAACAATAATTGTAAAAATTATAATGGCAAGTCCGTAATTTTCAAATGCCACTGTATTGTAAATCCAATAAAGAAATTGCCCGAGTGGCTTAGCTATAAAATCTAAAAATCCCATTTTTCTCTCCTAAAACTTAGAATAATAAGCAGCTCTGGTTTATCAACTTATATCCTAAGCAGTTTACTCCGCTTGAGACATAGAATACCACACCAAAGCAACAAATCTATTTCACAGGGTCAATCCCTCCAGGATGGAAGGGGTGACACTTTAATATTCTTTTTACCGCCATGTAGCCGCCTTTTAAGCAGCCATACTTATTCACCGCCTCAATGGCATACTGTGAACAGGTTGGATAGAACCTGCAAGAGGGCCTCAGCTTGAGTGGTGAAATAAATTTCTGATAAAATCGTATCAATAAAATCAAAACTCTTTTAAACAATCATACTTCTCCTGATCAAATACCTTAAGCTTTTTAAGCAGGTACTTGAATTCTTTCAATAATGCTCCATATTTTGGTACTGTTTCATCCCCTCTAGCGGCAATCACTATATCATAGCCTGTTAAAATAAACTCCTCAAAGTGACGATAAGCTTCCCTTATAAGTCTCTTCTTTTTATTTCTGATGACGGCTATACCTGCCTTTTTTGAAACTGAAATACCAATTCTGTTTGAGGACATTTTATTTGGAAGGACATACAAAGATATATGCCTTCCAACATAAAAGGATCCCTTATTAAATACTCGTGAAAATTCATAGTTTTTCTTTAATGTTATCGTTTTTCTCATTCCCTACTACCTTATAGAATTAATGTGCAAGAGCAAATAGCAGGTGTGAGCCGAATCATCAAAATTCGTACGCTCTTTTAAAGAAAAAGACCACACTTATGCGGTCTTATGCTGAAAGAACCTTTCTTCCTTTTGCTCTGCGTCTTCTTAATACTTTTCTTCCATTTGCAGTGCTCATTCTCTTCCTAAAGCCGTGTTCTTTTTTAGCATGTCTTTTTTTAGGTTGATATGTTCTTAACATTAGTACACCCCCGTTCCGATTTCCTTTATATAAACTGAAAAGTGTTTTTCTTTTAAAGACACCAAACCTATTATATATTACACCTTTTTAAACTGTCAAGGCTGATTATATACAGCTATTTTATTTATATTAGAAGTTTTTACATGAAAATATATCACAGAAATCAATATATGGTAATGCGTTTTGTCATTAATCAATATGTTGTTACTATATATATTCTTAACTGATTACCCTGTGGATATATCTGTTTAAAA
>JAEZIV010000024.1 GCA_023436515.1 Bacillota bacterium | reverse complement strand
GTATTAGAATTATCAGAACTCGTAAAGGCTCTTGAAGAAGAGTTTGGCGTATCAGCAGCAGCTCCTGTTGCAGTTGCAGCAGCACCAGCAGCTGGCGCAGCAGCAGCTCCAGTTGAAGAAAAGACTGAATTCGATGTAATATTGAAGGAAGTTGGAGCAGATAAGATCAAGGTTATTAAGGTTGTTAGAGAAGCAACTGGTCTTGGTTTGAAAGAAGCAAAGGATCTCGTTGATGGAGCTCCTAAGACTATCAAGGAAAACGTTTCTAAGGACGAAGCTGCTTCAATCGAAGCTAAGTTCAAGGAAGTTGGAGCAACTGTTGAAATCAAATAATATTGATCTCAAAGGGATTACGTTTGTATAAACAAAACGTAATTAGTGTAAGAAGGGGCTACTCGAGTTGTTTGAGAGTGGCCTCTTTTTTTAAAAAGATGCAATATGTTATTTATAAGCTGTAATAGGCTGATATATGAGTTGATAAAATGATAAAAATATGAAGAATTAATTAAAAAAACACGTATTAATTAATACATGTTGATGATTGACAAGCTTTAATAACTATGATATCATTATACACTGCATAAAAATTGTTTTATTGTACTCAACAGTGACATAACAATTTGCTTAGATAATTATAGCATGTAACGAAATAAAATTGCAACAATAGGAATAAATAACACAGAATTTGTTAATAATATTTTAATGTTTGCAAGTCTGTTAAGGCAGGAAAATAGTATCTATTATTATAGGTTCAGTATGTGTATTTTAAAAAATTATATACGGCATAAATTAATATAAATATAACTTATTTATTTTAATTTATTGTTAGTGCGGTTAGCCCTGCAGTAGGTGTTAACCTTGGTACACAAAGCTCCATCGTTTGATTTATGATTTCTCATAATATAATTCTAATTATGTGAAATTTTATAATATTCCCAAAGAATCTGGTAAGTAGAAGTAATTTGGATTCATTATGACATTCTATCATAATATGGTCAATTATACTTTTAAAATCAGATTCATGCAAAGTCATAAGTTTATGAGGTGATATAAATATGGTTAAGCCCGTAAAATTGGGTAGAAACACCAGGATGAGTTATTCCAGAATTCAGGAAGTTGTGGAAATGCCAAATCTGATAGAGGTTCAGAAGAATTCCTATCAGTGGTTTTTGGATGAAGGTCTCAGAGAAGTCTTCAGAGATATATCTCCAATAATGGACTATACAGGGAATCTGATCTTGGATTTTGTTGATTATTCGCTGGATGATACACCTAAATACAGCGTTGAAGAGTGCAAGGAGAGAGATTCTACATACTCGGCTCCCCTCAAAGCAAAGGTCAGATTAATTAACAAGGAATCCGGAGAGGTCAAGGAACAGGAAATCTTTATGGGTGATTTCCCCCTGATGACAGACAACGGTACTTTTATAATTAATGGTGCAGAGCGTGTAATTGTAAGCCAGCTTGTCAGGTCACCAGGTATTTATTATTCAATGAAATTCGACCGTGTTGGTAAAAAGCTGTACTCAAATACAGTAATACCAAACAGAGGTGCTTGGCTTGAATATGAGACAGATTCCAATGATATTTTGTCAGTTAGAATTGACAGAACAAGGAAGCTGCCTCTTACTGTGCTTTTAAGAGCTTTAGGACATGGTACCGATTACGAGATTACAAAATTGCCTGGTGAAGATGAAAGAAATCTTGCCACCAATCAGAAGGATAATGCAAAAACAAGTGATGAAGGACTGCTTGAAATATATAAGAGATTAAGACCGGGAGAGCCTCCTACTGTAGACAGTGCCCGTACTCTTTTAAACAGCTTGTTCTTTGATCCGAAGAGATACGACCTTGCTAAGTTCGGTAGATTTAAGTTTAACAAAAAGCTTGCTATTTCAAACTTAATTAGTGGTCAGGTAGCTGCAGAGAACATAGTATCTGCCGAAACAGGTGAAATACTTGTTGAAGCCGGTGAGCTTATTACCAGAGAAAAGGCTGTGACAGTTCAAAACTCCGGTGTTAATGTTGTTTATGTAGCTGCTGAGGGCAAGTCAATTAAAGTCATAGGTAACAATACTGTAGACATTCATGCTTATGTTGATTTCGATGTTGCAGGTATTGGTATTACCGAAAAAGTTAAATATGATGTTCTGAAGGAAATACTCGAAAACAATAGCGGAATGGATCAGATCAGAAAGGCCCTTGCCGAAAGAATCAATGAGCTCATACCTAAGCATATTACTGTTGACGATATTATTTCCTCAATAAATTATATTATTAATCTTGACTACGGTATTGGTTCAATAGATGATATTGACCATCTTGGAAACAGAAGACTACGTTCTGTGGGCGAATTGCTTCAAAACCAGTTCAGAATTGGTTTGTCCAGAATGGAGAGAGTTGTAAGAGAAAGGATGACAATTCAGGACATAGATATTGTTACTCCTCAGGCTCTTATAAATATCAGACCTGTTGCAGCATCCATAAAAGAGTTTTTCGGAAGCAGCCAGCTGTCACAGTTTATGGATCAGACAAATCCTCTTGCTGAGTTGACTCACAAGAGAAGGTTAAGTGCCCTTGGACCTGGTGGTTTGAGCAGAGAAAGAGCGGGCTTTGAAGTCCGTGACGTTCACCACTCCCACTATGGCCGTATGTGTCCTATAGAAACTCCTGAAGGACCAAACATTGGTCTGATTGGCTCCTTGAGTACCTATGCAAGAGTAAATGAGTATGGGTTTATCGAGTCACCGTTCAGGGTTGTTGATAAGGAAAACAGAAGAGTTACAGATGAGATAATATACCTTACAGCTGACGTTGAAGATCCCTTTATTGTCGCTCAGGCTACAGAGCCCTTGGACGAAGAAGGCAGATTTATTGCACGTAAGGTTGTCACAAGATATAAGCATGAGATACTGGAAGTTGAAAGCAACAAGGTCGACTACATGGACGTTTCGCCAAAGCAGATGGTTTCTGTTGCTACTGCAATGATTCCATTCCTTGAAAACGACGATGCTAACCGTGCCCTCATGGGTTCAAACATGCAGCG
>JAEZIV010000196.1 GCA_023436515.1 Bacillota bacterium | reverse complement strand
GAAGATGTTCTTCCGGCATTGAAAAAACTCCTGGAGAAAGGAGAGTCTACAAGGTGACGGATTTTAGTATAAGTGATTTGGAATATTGGAACGAGCGGATAGAGGAAGTGGCTAAGGAATGCGGGCTGGACTATTATAATCAGGAGTTTGAAATAATCAATTACGAGGATATGATTGGCTATGAATCCTATGTGGGAATGCCTTCTCATTATCCTCATTGGAGCTATGGCAAGTCATATGAGAGAATAAAAACTTTGCATAAATACAATCTTACCGGTCTACCCTATGAGATGGTTATAAACTCAGATCCTTGTCTTGCATATCTGATGAAGGATAATTCCCTTCTTCTTCAGGTACTTACTATTGCTCATGTCTATGCACATAATGACTTTTTTAAGAATAATCGTCTATTTAAGCTGGGTACAAAAGCAGAATATACTGTTGAGATGTTTAAAAATCATGCGAATCGTATAAGAGAGTATATTTCAGATCCAAGTATAGGCTATGCAAGAGTTGAAAAAATATAGAATGCCGCACATGCTGTTAAGCTTCAGACTGAGAGGGTAGCTGAGTTCAGGAATAAAAGCCGGCAGCCTGAAAAGAATACGTCAGTACTAACGGAAGCAATTATGGACTTCCCCAATCTGGAGAGATATGTCGGACGAAACGAGGGGGACAGTGAAACTCAGCCTGAGGAGGAAATGAAAATTCCTGAAAGACCGGAGGAAGACATACTGAGATTCATTATAGACTATGGCAGACTACAAAGCTGGGAAAAAGATATAATAGCAATCGTTAGAGAAGAGGCACAGTATTTTCTGCCCCAAATAGAGACAAAAATAATGAATGAGGGCTGGGCAAGCTATTGGCACTACAATATACTCAGTAGACTTGAGCTTCCTCAAAGCATGCATATAGAGTTCCTCAGGAGGCACAACGAGGTTATTCGCCCGCTGAAAGCAAGTATAAATCCCTATTATATAGGCTTTAGAATGTTTGAGAGCCTGAATGAAAAATTCGGTATAAAGAAATTGTTTGAGATAAGGGAAGTGGAGAGGGATCAGTCATTTATAAGAAGGTATCTGACTCAGGAGCTGTGTCGTGAAATGAATCTGTTCGAATATGTAACAGCAGGAAATGATTTCATGATATCTGAAGTTCCAGATGAGGATGGATGGAAAATAATCAGGGATACCCTGAGCAATACAGTAGGTATTGGAAGTATACCAACGATATACATAGAGGAGTGGAACCAAAAGGAAAATACTCTCATCCTGCAGCATGAATATGATGGGAGGGAGCTGGAATTAAGCTATGCCTATGAAACCTTGAAGCACATTGTTGACTTATGGAACGGAAAGGTGCTTTTGCTGACACAGCTGGAGGGAAAGAAAAAGAATATTGCCTGCGATGAGCAAAAAAGAATATCTCTATATGGCTGAAAAAGCAAAACCAAACAAATAAATATTGACAAAATGTTGTTAGCACTCATATTGAATGAGTGCTAAAAAATACTTGAAAGTTGATTGAAATAGAGTTATATTATTATTGTTGAAAATATTTATTCCAGTTTTTAACGAAGAATAAGGAGGTTATTATGAAACACGAAAGCGGAAGTATATCAATTAATACCGAAAATATTTTCCCTATAATAAAAAAGTGGCTGTATTCTGAAAAGGATATTTTTATCAGAGAGCTTGTCTCCAATGCCAGTGATGCCATAAGCAAACTCAGAAAGCTTTCAGCTATGGGTGAAGCAGATCTGCCGGAGGATAACAGGTTTGCCATAAAGGTTATAGTAGACAAGAATGAAAAGACTATAAAGGTCATAGACAACGGCCTTGGAATGACCGATGAAGAGGTAAAAAAATATATTAATCAGATTGCTTTTTCAGGAGCAGTTGATTTTCTTGAAAAATATAAGGACAAGTCTGATGACGGACAAATAATTGGTCACTTTGGACTGGGCTTTTATTCTGCCTTTATGGTATCTCAAAGAGTCCAGATCGATACATTATCCTATCAGTCTGGAGCTTCAGCAGTCAGATGGATAAGTGAAGGCGGAACCGAATTTGAAATGATGGAGTCCGACAGAGCTGAGAGAGGGACTACCATAACTCTCTATTTAGCAGAGGATGGGCTGGAGTTTACTGACGAATATAAGATGAGACAGACTCTTGAGAAATATTTTGCATTCCTTCCCTATGAGCTTTTCCTTGAGGATACTGCAAAAGCAGTGGATGAACCCAAAGAAGAGGAGAAGGCTTCGGAGGATAGCTCAGAGGAGTTGAAGACAGAACCCAAAAAGCCAGAACCACTCAATGATACACAGCCCCTATGGCTCAAAAACCCGAAGGATTGTACCGAAGAGGAATACAAGCAGTTTTACACAAAGGTTTTCCATGATTTCAACGAGCCACTTTTCTGGATTCATTTGAATATGGACTATCCCTTCAACCTCAAGGGAATACTTTATTTCCCTAAGCTGAAGCACGAGTTTGAGACTATGGAGGGACAGATAAAGCTCTATTATAACCAGGTCTTTGTAGCCGACAATATAAAGGAAGTAATTCCTGAGTTCTTAATGCTGCTAAAAGGAGTTCTTGACTGCCCGGACCTTCCATTGAACGTATCAAGAAGCTTCCTGCAGAATGATGGCTATGTTAATAAAATATCTACACACATAACAAAGAAGGTAGCAGACAAGCTGACCTCACTATTTGAAAATGAACGTGATAATTACAATAAATATTGGGATGATATAAATCCCTTTGTAAAATACGGTTGTATCAGAGAAGAAAAATTCTATGACAGAGTAAAGGATATACTTATTTTCAAATCCACAAAGGGCGGGTATACAACCTTAAAGGATTATCTTGAAAATAACAAGTCACAGCATGAGAACAAGGTATTTTACGTTTCAAATGAAAAGCAGCAGGCACAGTATATCAGACTTTTCAATGAAAATGGAATGGAAGCGGTTATTATGTCGACCATGATAGATAATCACTTTATTCAAATGCTTGAGAGCAAGCAGTCTGGTGTTCGTTTTAGTAGAATAGATGCAGATATTTCCGATAATATGAAGAAGGAGAACACAGGAGTAGCAGAGGATGATGTTAGCTATCTGGAGAAGCTCTTCAAAGAGGCAGTAAAGGATGAAAAGCTAAAAATACAAGTGGAGGCACTGAAGAATGAAACTGTTCCGGCTATGGTGCTTTTATCTGAGCAGTCAAGAAGAATGCAGGAAATGAGCGCAATGTTTGGTGGAATGGATATGAGCCATATGTTCCCTAAGGAGCAGACACTGGTACTGAATTCCTCCAATAAGCTTGTAAAAGCAATTACCGATATGAAAGCCGATGACGCCAAGAAGGAGGATATCAAGCTTATAAGCGAACATATCTACGACCTGGCTATGATGAGTCACCAGCCGTTAGAGCCCGATGCCATGGCAAAATTCATTGAGAGAAGCAATGAGATAATGATGAAGCTGGTGTGAGTAAGATAAGTGATTAATTATACCCTTTCAAAACGATAATTTCGGGGACACCGAGATTATCGTTTTTCTTGAGAGAATTGTTAATAGAAAGTTCATTTATTATATATAGTTTGTTAATATTAATTCAGTATTATAATAACATAAACTTTTTCAAATTGTTTCTCCATAAATCCTTTTTTACAGCCCCGTAGCAATACGGGGTTTTAACTTTTTATGTGTGCCCAGCATGGGCGCTTTCTCGTCGGTGAAAGTCCGA
>JAEZIV010000192.1 GCA_023436515.1 Bacillota bacterium | reverse complement strand
TGAATCACTAAGATTTATATGTGGTCAAGACTTTGCCCTCAAGCAGAAATGCTCGAGGGTTTGTTTTATTTTGAGGCAGTATTTCTGTATAATAACTCTATTTATCCTTGAGGGCTTTGGTCTTGAGTGAATAACTCAAGGCTTTCTTTATTTATCTTCATGCCACTAGTGATTTACTAAGACTCAAATGTGGTCAAGACTTTGCCCTCAAGTTAATTACTTGGGGGTTTGTTTTATTTTGAGGCAGTATTTCTGTATAATAACTCTATTTATCCGACTCCAATTATCCTAAGGTTCAAATAGCATAAAATACTTATAATACGAAGGATAGTCATTGTTTCCAAACTAATAGTGCAATTTACGTTATTTTTTGCAGAATAAATGATTTCCATTTTAATAATTATGTAATATAATATTAAAAGATTGTATTAATTTGGCATGGATGCAGTTCCTTCATTCAAATAACCGCAGGACTGAACTGTATGGCTTATGAATAATCCTTTTATTTGTTATGTTTGGTTTAAAAATAAGTTATAAAAATATTCTAAATCCTTTACTAATAGAATAAATATTACATTAGATAAATGAAAGAGAGACACAACAGCAAAAGAGAGGAGTGGAGGAAAATGGTCGGGAATGTAATAGAGAACAACGTAGTGACCATTTCAGGAAAAGTTGTATCAGAGGTTGAATATAGCCACGAGGTATATGGAGAGGGCTTTTATTCATTTTATTTAGAGGTCCCTAGATTAAGCGACAGCAGCGATAAAATATCTGTTACATTTTCAGAACGTCTTGTGCCAAAAAGTAAATTACAATTAGGTGTTTCATTGGAAATAGAGGGTCAGTTCAGATCCTATAACAGTTATAAGAGTGATTCAAACAAGCTCGTTTTGACTGTATTTGCAAGAGAAATGGTTTTTACCGATGAAGATAAGAAAATTAAGAATCCAAATCAAATATATTTGAATGGTTATATTTGTAAAAATCCTATTTATAGAATGACTCCCTTTGGAAGAGAGATAACGGATATTCTTATAGCAGTTAACAGACCATATAACAAATCAGATTATATTCCCTGTATAGCATGGGGACGAAACGCCAGATATTCTCAGAATCTCGCTATCGGCGATAATATAAAGATATGGGGAAGAATACAGAGCAGAGAATATCAGAAGAAGCTGGAGAATGGTGAAACAATATCCAAAACGGCTTATGAGGTTTCGGTATCAAAAATGGAAATTTCCGAGGAAGTATATAATAAAGAAGGTCAGGAGCAAAATCAGACGGAAGATCAGCAAGATTATGAGCATAATGAGCAGTAAAATATAAATATGATGTATTTACATAGAAAAGCACTTCAGTTATAGATATATCCCTCTCCTAAGGTTTTTAGTTGTTAAATACTACTACCTTGAGAAGAAGGATATTGGTATAGTCACTGAGGTTCTTTTTTTGTGTTCATTGATTAACAGAGTACTCTATTAATCAAGCTCTTTCTCAAGAGTGAGGTGTAAGGTTCCCTCTACAACTATTTCTTTAATCATAACGAATCTCTCCTGATAGTAATAAAAGTAACAATTCGTGGGAAAATTAATCAAGAAAGATATATTTAATAAACGTTAACCAATTATAAATGGTCTATTTATGTCAATGTACTCAAGTAAGTTTAATGAGTAATTCACTTTTATAATGGAAGAGGTGAATATACCGATGATAAAAAAAGGTGATGTAATTCTTGTCTTGCTGATTGTTTTCGGAATATCAGTGTCTTTTATAATTAATAACGGCAACAGTGCAAAAAGTATGTCCAGCTGGAGTAATATGAATAATTCAGGATTGGAGGACATTATTGCAATCATAAAGAAGGATGATAAGGTAATCAGAATAATTAATTTATCCAGGCTGACAAAACGTGAGACAATTACAATTCAAGGTCAGTATAAACAGATTGTGGCAGCTGACCCTGAAAGGATCTGCTTTATGTCTTCAGATTGCTCTGATGGTCTGTGCGTAAAAGCAGGATGGCTTGACAAGCCCGGACAGCTTGCGATATGCCTTCAAAATAGAACATCACTAAAGCTGGTTAATCAAACTGATATAATTCGGGAGGAAACTGATAAATGAATATATATATGAAAAACTCCCCTGATTATAAGAAAGCAATGCTTATCACACTCCAAACTGCGCTGTCCATTGCTGTAGCTGTAACAGAAGCTCTGTTTCCTGTGTCCTTTGGAATACAAGGAGTTGAGCCGGGGTTGGTTAACATTATTACTGTATCAAGTCTGGTATTTTTCAGTTTCCCTGAGACTCTTCTAATTATTTTTTTAAGGTGCGTTATTGTATCGCTTCTTATGAACGGACCTGCACAGTTTGTTTTCAGTATTACCGGTGGTCTGCTAAGTGCGGCTGTTATGTGGATAATGCTCAAGTATGCAAGGAATATCTTCAGTTACGCGGGAATCAGCATAGCTGGCTCAATAACACATAACATAGTTCAAGTATTTGTTGCCTGCTTTCTCATGAATGATATTTCAATAATGGCATTTTTGTCTGTAATGCTGGTTACAGGGATTTTTATTGGCTGCCTTGTGGGGCCATGCAGCTATATCCAAGTAAAGGTTATGAAGAAGCTTAACCTGATCGAATATTTGTAAATATAGCAATATTACTTTAAATTGATAGGTTATACCTAAGGTATTGCTGCTGATGAACAGACAAAGTTTCAGGTTATTTGATATGCCATAAACAAATTGATATAATAAAACAAATATTATGATTAATTAATCAAAAGTTCGGAGTGTGAAAATGACTTTAACTACGGCTTCCATAGTTTTGATGAATACAACTAGAGCATACGATAAAAAATATACATACATTATTCCTGAAAGCATGACAGAACAAATTCTCACAGGCTGCCGGGTACTTGTACCCTTTGGGGGTGGCAGACTGACCAAGGAGGGCTTTGTTGTCAGGATTGAGACTCAGGCTGCTGAAATCTTGACCAATAATGGCAATAATATAGAATATAAGACCATTAAACAGATAATAGAACCTTATTCACTTTTGAAGCAGGATAGCTTGGAACTGTTGGAATGGATGAAGTGGCAGTACATATGTACATATTCGGATGTGATAAGGTGCATGCTTCCCCCCGGTATTAATGTAAAGGCTGTCAAAACAGTTAAATTATCTGATAAAACCTATACCTTTAAGAAAGATGGCTTAAATAGAATTGTCAATAACTTAAGCTGCGCAGGTGGAGAATGTGAGTATGAGGAGCTCCGCAGTATGTGTGAGGTCAGAGGTTTTAATAATTACTTAAAGCAGCTTTGTGAATGTGGGGCAGTATACATCGAAGAAGGATATCAGCAGAAGGTAAGCTCAAAATCCATTAAAGGCGTTACACTTTCAAGACCAAGGGAGGAAATTGTTCAGGAGCTTGAAAACAACTCTATAAAAAGAATTCAGCATATAAGAGTCCTTGAGATACTGCTGGAGAATGAGCTTGTATCTGTGGCAGACATACAGCGATTTGCAGGAGTAACCTCCTCTGTACTTGATACCTTAAGCAAGTATGGGTACATCTGCTATAAAAATATAGAAATACAAAGAGACCCGCTAAAGGACAGGCACTATGAAAAGACAGAGCATCTTGATCCTACTGCCGAGCAAGCGGCAGTGCTTGAAAGATTAATTCGCAGCCTTGACGAAGGTGCCTTCAAGGAGAGTCTGCTCCATGGTGTGACCGGGAGTGGTAAAACTGAGGTATATCTGCAATTGATTTCTCATTGCTTTGATATGGGAAAGCGTGCCATACTGCTTGTTCCTGAGATATCGTTGACCCCTCAGATGGTTGAACGCTTTGTTTCCCGCTTTGGGAAAAGGGTTGCTGTAATGCACAGCAGACTGTCATTGGGAGAACGGTTTGACCAGTGGAGACTCATCAGCGAAGGCAAGGTTGATGTTGTGGTTGGTGCACGTTCAGCCGTATTTGCACCAGTATCGGATCTAGGGCTGATTATTGTAGACGAGGAACACGAAGGCTCATATAAATCAGAAGCCATGCCTCGTTACAATGCAAAGGACGTAGCTAGAAAAAGATGCGAAATTAACAGTGCTCTGCTGGTGTATGGCTCTGCAACTCCATCCGTCGATACTTATTACAGGGCACTGACGGGTGATATTGAGCTGCTGGAAATGAAGAACAGGCCCAATACCGCACAACTGCCTGAAGTCAAAATGGTCGATATGCGTATAGAGCTGGAAAACGGGAATAAAACTCCCTTTAGCAGAAGTCTGCTCCAGGAGCTTAAAAGGAATATTGAAAAAGGTGAGCAGAGCATACTATTTCTTAACAGAAGAGGCTTCTCGACCTTTGTAATATGTCGTAATTGTGGCTATACTATGAAATGTCCCGAATGCAATATTGCATTAACCTATCACACTAAAAGCGATAGACTTATTTGTCATTATTGCGGCTTTACCTTGAAGAATCCAACCGAATGTCCCTCCTGTGAGAGTAAGCATATACGATATTTTGGGGTAGGTACCCAGAAGATTGAGGAGGAAATCAAGGCTAGAATACCCGAGGGCTCAGTAATTCGAATGGATATAGATACCATAGGCTATAAAAATGCTCACGAAGAGATTTTAAACCGCTTTAAAAATGAAAATATTAATATACTTGTAGGTACTCAGATGATTGCAAAGGGCCATGATTTTCCCAATGTAACCCTGGTTGGGGTACTGGCGGCAGACAGTATGCTGAATACCGGAGATTTCAGAGCAAATGAGAGGACCTTTCAGCTGTTGACTCAGGTGGCGGGAAGAGCGGGGCGTGGTGAAAAAGCCGGGCGAGTTATTGTTCAGACCTATAATACTGATGAATATAGCATATTGGCAGCCTGCAGGCAGGATTTTATCAGTTTTTACAAGCAGGAAATACTGATTAGGGAGCATTTGGGCTACCCACCCTTTAATAACATCGCAGTGATAACCTTTAGTGGAAGGAAGGATAGAAGGGTGTTTGAAATAGCAAAGGAGGTTAAGCCTTGTCTGGATGTGTCCGAAAGTAAAGGTTTTACCATTTTAGGACCCTCGCGATGTCCTATTCCGAAAATTGCGGGCAAGTATAG
>JAEZIV010000186.1 GCA_023436515.1 Bacillota bacterium | reverse complement strand
GTCATAGGTTGCAACTCCATTGCTGGAGGAACCTTCCATAGCCTTATATATTACCTTGCCACTCAAAGGCTTTAAACTTGTTTCCTCCAGAGCATCTATTGTAATTGATACATCCTGCCCTAAATTTACCTTTGAAATGTCAAGCTCATCTACAGATATGGTAAACTGCATTTGGTCATAATCTTTGATACTAATAAGTACATTACCGGATTTAACGCTGTCCCCTGCCACGGCTGTATCCCCCATCACGGTTCCGTTTATGGGTGAATGTATCTTATAGTCCTCCAGCTGTTTCTTAGCAGCCTCCAACTGATTCTGAAGGTCTTGAACCTTTAGGGTATTTGACTGAGCTGTAATCTGGAGGTCATCATTCTCTATTTTTAACAATACAGCTCCCTTGTCTACATATTGATTCTCACTTATATTTACAGCTGTGAAGGTACCGCTACTAGCAGCTTTAACAGCCTGCTTGTTCAAATATGACATTGAGCATAGCTGAGTTCCGCTTTCCAAGCCTGTTGACGTAATAATATCAACACTGGCCGTCATTGTATCATTAAGCCTTCCGGGATTGTCTACGACAACCTCTACATTCCTGACCATTCCACCATCAGCTGCCGTATATGTATAATCATCAATTGCTGTTACTGAACCCTCTAGGGTATCCATTATTTCCTGCACATTAACCTGTGCCTTTTGCCCTATTTTAATATTGGTAATAGAGCTTGTGCTGAAGGGTATTAATAATTTTAACTTTGACGTGTTTGTAATTGTAAAGAGGGTCATATTGTTATTACTGCTTTCACCGACTTTTGCTGTTATATCGGTTACCTTTCCGCTAAAGGGAGCTGTAACTGTTAGATTTGAATAGCTCTTCTGATTACTGGTGACACTTAGCTGTGCCTGGCTTATCTGATTCTCAATCTTTTGAATGTTTAGTTTTGCATCTGTGTCATCAATCTCAAAAAGTAGATCTCCTGCTTTTACCTTATCCCCTTCCTTAAAATAAGCTTTTGTTATTTTTCCCTG
Source organism: Bacillota bacterium (assembly GCA_023436515.1). Classification (GTDB taxonomy): domain Bacteria; phylum Bacillota; class Clostridia; order Acetivibrionales; family DSM-1351; genus Ruminiclostridium. Next base: position 6,971 of record JAEZIV010000186.1, on the reverse strand, counting down.
TACATTTGACATTACCTCTGAGTTATTGGCAGAGGTCACAGTTCCTGAACCCGAAAGGGCTATCTCAATATTTCCCTTTATTGCCTGGGTCATTCTCTTTTCCTGCACTGCGGAGCTGCTAACAGCTTTGTACTTGGTTACATGGAATGCTCCAACTGAAACTGCTACAATCACTAAAGCTGCCAGAGAAAGAGAAATAAATTTTCTCTTATTCCATTTAGTAAGCTTTGTACCTTTTTTCATGCTTCCCACCTCATCGTATTTTGTGAATAGGTAATACACCTTTTGGTTTAAATATTATAAGATTTATATGTTAAACTAGTGTTTGATTTGTGATGGCAATGTGAATTTTGTATATTTACCCTCATTTAGGCTTCTTGGGGTTACTACTGATATAGCTTTCTAATAAAAGCACAAAAAAAAGAACCCTACTCATAACTTAACATGTTAGGAGTTTGGTTCTTCAGGACTGCTTATGTATTTCTCTCAAAGTGCCGGTACAGCTGTCTTTATATAGCCGTGTCAAACTAGTTTTGTCTATAGTCAATAATCCTCTTACTTTTCTTTTCGCTTCTAGGCAGACTTCCAATCCGGCTGACTTCTGCAATTATATGGATACCTATTCTTTTTTTGAACATATCCACAATGCTATTCTCAATATCTTCTCTTTCAGCATCACCATCTGAATTGTATTCGGCCTTTAAGGTCATGACATCCTTGCCGTTAATATGGTCAATAATTATTTGGTACTCACTGCTCACACCATCTATTTCCCTAAGAATCTCGTCTATTTGGCCCGGGTATATGTTTACTCCCTTTACCTTAACCATATCGTCAGTCCGTCCCACAATTCTGTCTATTCTCGGGTATGACAGACCGCAGGGGCATGTGCCCGGTATGATACGAGTCAGGTCTCTTGTTCTGTATCTCAATAACGGCGCACCCTCTTTTCTCAAGGTGGTTATAACCAGTTCTCCCATTTCCCCCTCAGGAAGGACTTCTCCTGTAACTGAATCAATAATCTCAAAGTAAAGGAAATCATCAAAATAATGCATACCTTCGTGGCAACTGCAATCTATAGCAATTCCAGGGCCATATATTTCCGTAAGCCCGTAAATATCAAAAATTTCTATGCCAAGCTCGTTTTTAATACGCTGTCTCATTTTTTCTCCCCAGCGTTCAGAGCCAATAACTCCTCTTTTTAGATTTATTTCGGAGCGAAGACCTCTCTTTTCAACCTCTTCAGCCAGAACAAGCGCATAAGAGGAGGTTCCGATTATTACCGTGGACTTGAGATCCATAAGCATCTGCAGCTGCTTGTCTGTGTTTCCCGGTCCCATGGGTACAGCCATTGCTCCAAGCTTTTCACAGCCGGCCTGGAAGCCTATTCCTGCAGTCCATAAACCATATCCCGGAGTTATCTGAATACGGTCCAAAGGAGTAATCCCGGCGATTTGATAGCACCTTGCCATCATTTCTGCCCAATCGCTTACGTCCTGCGCTGTATATGGGATAATAACCGGCTTCCCTGTTGTTCCGGAAGAGGAATGAATTCTTACAACCTGTTCCTCAGGAACAGCTTGCAGTCCCAAGGGATACGCATCTCTCAACTCTTCCTTTGTAGTAAACGGGAGCTTATTAAGCATTTCAATTGAAGTGATGTCATTAATATCTACACCGCTTTTCTTAAACTTCTCCTTATAAAAGGGACTATTGTTGTTTATATTTCCCAGCATTTCTTTTAAAAGCTCAAACTGACTTTTACTCATCTCTTCTCATCTCTTCTTTCTTTTTATGTGATTAAAATTATTTGAATTGACCTTTTATTTGCTAATTAATTTAGCTAAAACTTATGCTCCACCAAAGTGCTCCTTACGGATTCTGCTGTAATAATCCACAGCATTTCTGTCATACTCCGACTCCATAAGTGCTGAGGATAGCAGAAAATCGGCAGTTGACTGATTCATAGCTACCGGAATATCGTAAAGTACAGCAATTCGTAAAAGTGCTTTTACATCAGGATCATGGGGCTGTGAGGTAAGGGGATCCCAGAAAAATATCATAAAATCCACTTCACCGTTGGCTATACATGCACCAATTTGCTGATCCCCTCCCAGGGGTCCGCTTTTAAAGCGCTTAACGGGCAATCCGGTATTTTCTGATATAAGCTGTGCGGTTGTTCCGGTTCCACATAAGAACTGTCTGCTTAAAATATCTGATTTAGACTTTATCCAGTTAATAAGATCCTGCTTTCTGTTATCATGTGCGATTAATGCTATGTGCTTCTGCTTACCCAATTTACTTGTGCTCATATGCTTCTCCATTTCCGGCACCGATTAAATGCCACAAAATAATCTATTTAAGTGATATATTCTTGTATCCCAGCTCAAAGGCCTTCTGATTCAATTCTCTGAATTTCTGAGGAACGTTTTCCATTATTGCTTTTTCTATTACCGCCTTGTTGAAGGGAAGTTGCCCAACAGCTGCTGCCGCACCAAGGAGAACGACATTAACAGCCTTAACACTGCCAGCTTCCTGAGCAATGCTATACCCATCCACATAAAATAATTTTTCTGCATTTGTATTAATATAGTGGGTTATTTTATCTACATCATATTGTGAGGTACCCAATGAGGCAGAAACAGGCTTGATTGTCTGCGTGTTTACTATGCAGCAGCCTCCCTTTTTCAATCTCGGGATGCTTCGTGCAGCTTCAGCCAATTCAAATGCGATTAGCATATCCGCTCCGCCAAAAGGTATTATTGAACTGGATTTTTCACTGTTAATCCTAACATGACTAACAACGCAGCCTCCCCTTTGAGACATTCCTATAGTTTCGGAGGTTCTGGCAAAGCTGCCCTGACTAATAGCAGCTGCTGCCAGCAGACGGGAGGCAAGGACAGTTCCCTGACCACCCACACCGGCTATTAATATATCAAACTTACTCTGAGGGTTAATATTATTATCCATTTTGAGTTCCTCCTATGGCATTGAAAGGACATACATTAATACATAAGCCGCAGCCGTAACAGAGGGATGGCTCTATTATTGCTTTTCCGTCCACCGTGGATATAGCCGGACATCCTATTTCTGTAATACACTTTTTACATTTTTTGCATTTATCATTGACAGCATTTTTTACAGCGGGCTTGAACAGAGCTATACAGGGAGCTTCGAATATTACTACCGAGGGCCCTTTAAACTCAACTGCCTCTTTAATTAGCTCAACTGATTTTTTGAATTCAAGAGGGTTTCCCTTTGCTATATGTTCTACACCGCAAGCTTTAACTACACTGTGTATATCAATTTTTTCAGATATGCTGTTCATCATTGTCCTGCCGATACCAGGATGGGGCTGATGCCCAGTCATGGCTGTTGTGCTGTTATCCAGAATGACAATAGTTATATCGGTATTATTATAAACTGCATTTACTATCCCGGGAATCCCTGTATGGAAGAAGGTTGAATCACCGATGAAGGCTATGCACTCCGTATCGGGTTCTGTCCTCTTTATTCCCTGTGCAACAGTTATACCGGCTCCCATACACAGACAGGTATCAACCATTTCCAGCGGCTTTGCATTTCCGAGGGTATAGCAGCCTATATCTCCCGTAAATACTGCCTTACGCCCCTTCATAGCCAGCTTAACAGCGTAAAAGGAGGCCCTGTGAGGACATCCCGCGCACAATACCGGCTGCCTTATGGGTAACTCTGGCAAAGCAGCCTTGGGTGCAGTCTCTGCTTCTATCCCTAGAAATCCGCAGAGAGCTTGATATACCAGTTCAAATGTATATTCTCCTGCACAAGGAAGGTTTCCGGACTTCTTTCCATATATCCTTGTACCCCTACCTGTGGAAGCACACAGCAATGCCAATTCTTCCTCCAGCACCGGGTCCAGTTCTTCAATAACAAGCACCTGTTCAAGGCCTGATAAAAACTCTTCGGCCTTTTCCCTAGGCAGCGGGTAGGGTGTGCCTACCTTGAATAGCTTCACATTGGCCTGAAGCTTATCAAGTGCTTCCACAGCGTAGGTATAAGCTACACCTGACGCAGCAATGCCCAGCTTACCGGAGCCTGAAACTTTGTTGAAGTGAATACCTGAGAAGATCTCTCCCAGCTTGTGCTGCAGCTGTTCTATATGAAGATGCTTTCTATATGCAAGACTTGGAAAAATAACCCACTTTGGATCTTTGACAAATCCACCTGGGACATGGTCTTTCTTGCTATCCTCCAGCTCAATTGTCCCGCAGGCGTGACATACTCTTGTAGTTGGACGCAAAAAAACAGGAAGCTCTACAAGCTCAGACAGTTCAAAAGCGTATTGAATCATTTCATATGCTTCTTCAGGTGTAGAAGGATCAAGTACAGGTAAATTTGAAAATTTTGCGAAATGCCTGGTATCCTGCTCTGTTTGCGATGAAAAAGGGCCCGGGTCGTCTGCAACCAAAACTACCATTCCACCCTTTACACCTATGTATGCCAAACTCATTAGTGGGTCGGATGCTACATTCAGCCCTACCTGCTTCATGGTAACCATTGTTCTGGCTCCGCTGTAGGCTGCGCCTGCCGCAATCTCCATAGCCGACTTTTCATTAACCGACCATTCCACATATATGTCTCCCGGATTGTGGTGCGCTATTGTTTCAAGTACTTCGGTGGAAGGCGTTCCCGGATAACCTGTGACAACGTTTACTCCTGCTCGAATAGCTCCAAGGGCAATTGCTTCATTGCCCATCAGTAATTTTTTTCCCATTTGACCTCCAAAACCTGTAACCCATCAAAAATTTTATCTAATATTGCTTATTTATATAATAAAAACATTCCACTTAGCTATACGTAGAAATTATAACACAGTTTTAACATATTTGGACAAAAAACTGATTATAGAAATTAATAAAATAAATGTAAATAACTGATAGTTTATTCTAAACTAATTATATATAATAGTATCATAGTATATAGGGTGTTATAGAAGGAGGGTTTTTTATGAAAATGATAGTTGCCATAGTCAGGCCGGAAGCTTTCGAGGACGTTAAACAGGCTTTGTTCGAGGCTCAGGTTCATAAAATGACTGTAAGCCATGTCAAGGGCTGCGGACAGCAAATGGGTTATACCGAAACCTATCGAGGTACTGTTACCGAGGTAAATCTCCTGAATAAAGTCAGATTTGAGATCTCGGTAAATGATGAATTCGTTAAGCCTACAATTGATGCAATCATGAAAGCAGCTCGTACAGGGAATATCGGCGATGGCAAAATATTTGTGCTTCCGATAGAAGAGTGCTATAGAATAAGAACCGGCGAGGAAGGCAATGAAGCCATAGGTTAATGATTTTGAACTTACGGGACTACTACACAATGAGTAAATATTATTCACTGTGTAGTAGCTTTTTTTATGACCTTCCTCAAAAATCAATGTGGGTAAATATAGTATTAGCGGTAATACTGAGCCTTTATCAACTGGTCATATGTCCCTTTTGTATCTAGTGAAGTAAAATGTAGATTCAATCTAGTTAGCTATCAACTACACTATCTTAGTCGTCCAGCTTTCAACATTCCACACGTCAGTAACCCAATCCTCATAGAATTCAGGTTCGTGACATACGAGAAGTATCGTACCCTTGAATTCCTTCAAAGCACGCTTGAGCTCCTCTTTAGCATCTACATCCAGATGGTTTGTAGGCTCATCAAGGATAAGCCAGTTAACATCCTTCAGCATCAACTTACATAATCTAACCTTTGCATTTTCACCACCACTGAGTACCATCATCTGGCTTGTAATGTGCTCGGTTGTAAGTCCACACTTTGCTAATGCTCCCCGTACCTCAGCATTTGACATTCCGGGATAATCATTCCATACCTCATCTAGAGCAGTATTGCTATTATACCTCTCCGACTCCTGCTCAAAGTAGCCGGGATACAGGTAATCATCAAGCTTAACCTCACCAGCAAAGGGCTTCTGTATTCCCAGCAGGGTCTTTAGAAGGGTTGATTTACCTAAGCCATTAACACCTTTAACAGCAACCTTTTGCCCACGTTCCAAGGATATATTCAGAGCACCTGTAAGTGCAGAATCATATCCGATAATAAGATTATGAGTCTGGAACAAAAACCTGCCGGGTGCTCTTGCCTCTCTAAATTTAAATATTGGCTTGGCCTTTTCCTTGACCTTCTCTATTATATCCATTTTATCAAGCTTCTTCTGCCTGCTCTTTGCCATGTTTGTTGTGGCAACTCTTGCTTTATTTCGTGCAATGAAGTCCTCCAGCTTTTCTATTTCCTTCTGCTGCTTTTCATAGGCCTGCATGGTCTGCTGTCTGGACAATTGATACATTCTCTGGAATTCATCATAATTGCCTGAATATCTTGTGAGGACAGCATTCTCCACATGGTATATAACATTTACCACATCATTCAAAAATGGTATATCATGAGATACAAGGATAAAAGCATTCTCGTACTCCTTCAAATAATTCTTTAGCCATATAATGTGATTTTCATCCAGGAAGTTGGTTGGCTCGTCCAGGATCAGAATCATGGGATTCTGAAGCAGCAGCTTGGTCAATAATACCTTTGCTCTCTGTCCACCGCTAAGGTTGCTCACGTCTGTATCTAGTCCAATATCACCTAGACCTAAGCCGTTTGCCACCTCCTCAATTTTAGAATCCAGAATGTAGAAGCCGTTATGCTCAAGAACGTTCTGAATATCCCCGACATCCTCCATCATCGAATTTATTTCATCATCTGAGGCTTCTCCCATTTTTTCATATATCTCAAGCATTTCCTTCTCAAGATCAAACATATATTGGAAGGCTTCTCTTAACGCTTCTCTTATTGTTTTACCGGGAGTCAGAATAGTATGCTGGTCAAGGTAACCCGTTGTTATTCTATTGCACCATTCAACCTTTCCTTCGTCAGGCATAAGCTTCCCTGTAATAATATTGAGAAAAGTGGATTTTCCCTCTCCATTTG
>JAEZIV010000175.1 GCA_023436515.1 Bacillota bacterium | reverse complement strand
GCCCATGAATAGTCATCTCCCCATGCATAGCAGGAGATTGTATTTGCTCCCAATCAGTAAATGTATGTCCCCAGAAAGTTGTCCACCATTGTTCATTTAGCTTGTCTAGACTTGTGTATTTATTTTTTAGCCATTCTCTGAATGCATGCTGACACAGTTCGCAGTGGCATTCTCCACCGTATTCGTTTGATACATGCCATAAAAGTACAGCTGGGTTATCCTTGTATCTAAGGCTAAGCAGCCTATTAATATTTGCAACTTTTTGTCTGTATTCAGGGGATGTTTAACAATGGTTATGACGTACCCCGGGAAGGTTTTTTACTCTAGTTGCTGAAACCCTTAATACTTCAGGGTACTTTTGGGCCATCCAGTGTGGTTTAGACCCACTAGGAGTTGCCAAAAAGGTATATATCCCATTTATATATAGATTATCAATTACTTCATCTAACCACTCAAAGTCATACTTATTTTCACTTACTTCAAGAGAAGACCATGAGAAAATTCCTATGGATACACAATTAATATTTGCCTTCTTCATTAATTCAATATCCTTTTTCAGCACATCAGGATATGCCTTCCACTGTTCAGGATTGTAGTCACAGCCATGAATAAATGAGCATAATTCATCTAATCTCTTCAATCTTTCACCTCAATTTCTTCCACTATTTTTCCATTAGACTTAATTATTTCTCTGTAATGATAAGCAGAATCCTTCAATGTTCTGTTAAACCTTTTATAATCCACATAAACCAAACCGAATCTTCTTTTGTATCCACAGGACCATTCAAAGTTATCCATAAGTGACCAATGGAAGTATGCCTGAACATTTGCGCCCTCGTTTGCAGCTCTAAGCAATTGCCCAATATATCTGTCCATATAGTCGATCCTCTGGGGGTCATGAACCTTCATGTCTATCGACATCCAATCGTTGTTGGCCATTCCGTTTTCCGCTATAACTATTGGAAGCTTGTACTTATCCCATATAAACTTAATCACCCAATACATGCTTTCAGGTCTGACTTTCCAATCGGTAGCTGTAATTGCTTCTCCAACGATAGGGTTTATGTATTCGTAGTCTCCATCATGAGTAGCCTTTGTAATTTGACCAGTATAAACATTTAACCCTACAAAATCCAAGGGCTGCTTTATTATATCCATATCCTTTTCCCAACCATCTGGGAGATATTTTTTCTGGTTTTCTGGATAGACCCCATTAATAGCTGGCTCTAAAAGCTCACCAAAACCAAAATTGATAAATTCACCATCTAGTTTTTTATTAAACAATACCTTTCTTGCTGCCTCAATGTCCTGAGGTAGGTTTGAGGCTGGTATACCAATTTCTCCGCACGATACAATACCAACTTTAACCTCACCTCTTGCGTTATTTCTTATTGCCTGAGTCGCCTTACCCAGTGCAACCAGATTATTGTGCCATGCCTTTACAACATTATACTTTGATAGCTTTAACCCTGGAGCATGGCAACCTATTCCATGACCTATACCTATGTAGCACTGGGCTTCATTACTGGTAATCCAATACTTAACCCTATCAGAAAAATTCTGGGCTGCAACAGCTGCAAACTCTTCCATCCAATCAGGGCTTTGAGGGTTCAGCCAACCTCCCTTATCAAAGAGAGCCTCCGGATAATCCCAGTGGAACAATGTAATATAAGGCTCAATTCCATTCTCAAGCAACTTATTTATGAGTCTATTGTAATAATCTATACCTGCTTGATTTATCTCACCTGTCCCATTAGGTAAAATTCTAGTCCAACTTAAGGAAAATCTGTAAGCCTGTATACCAATCTCCTTCATTATATTTATATCTTCATCAAGCCTATTATAGCTATCACATGCAAAATCTCCATTATCACCGTTCTCAATCGCCCCATCTTTGAGGCAAAATTCATCCCATACTGATAGGCCTCTTCCATCACTGTATGCGGCTCCTTCTATCTGATAGGATGCCGTTGCACTGCCCCACGTAATATCTTTTTTTATCATAGATATCTCCTAATTTTTAAAGGGACTGTCAAACCAAGTATCAGTAGATGTACTTTTACTTATGTTTTTGGCAGCCCCTTATTTTATCTTTTTATTTTTTTATAGTTGACCAATTCCCTAACGTTAATCTTTTATTTCCAAAGCTGGGTTCTATCCTTTAAAGCCTGTGAGAACTGCTCTGAAACCTTATCAACACCGGCATCCTTAAGTGCCTTCTGGAAATCATCCCACTTCTTGTCAAAGTCGGCTGGTTTAGCCAGGATAGCCTGAGGAATCATCTTGTATCCGAGCTTAAGAATCTTGTCATCAGCTGCCTTCCAATCTGCATCATCCATATTTACTAGCCATGCAGCGCCGTAATTCTTAACTGGGAAATCACTAGCTTGAGGATATAACTCCTTCCAGGACTTAACGTTATAATGACTTAATACATCGTTTTCCGCATCGGACTGCCTAGCTATTATTGCTTCTAGAGTATCGAATGCTTCATAGTATTGACCTGTTGAATCCTTCATTGCATTTCCGTAAGTTGGGAATGGGTACATATACTTCTTTATACCTGTCTTTTGCTGCCATGCAGGATCAGAGTCTCTCAGTTTTAGTATTTCCGGCTTAAGAACTCTCTTTCCGTTTTCAATTGTGTAATGAACTCCTTCAACTCCCCAGTGTGTTAAAATTTGTGCCTCTTCAGTACACATCCAATCAAAGAATTCAACTGCTCTTTCTACATCCTTGCACTTAGTTGTAATAGAAAGGGCATATCCTCCAAGGTATCCAGTGCTCTGGAAATCTGCATATTTTGCGCCATTAAGTGTTACTGGGTAGTAACCATATGTTTGTTCATACTTCTTATCCTTCTTGAGTGCGGTTACTGGCTCATCAATTTCCCATCTTGCGTCTGTAAGACCAACTACTCTACCACTAGCAATCTTTGCTTTGTACTGGTCATACTTTTGAACAAAGCTTTCCCTGTCAAGTAAGCCAATATCATTCATGTGGTTAAGCCATCTGAAATACTCTTTATCCTCTGCTCTTGTTAAATGTCTTACACAATCAAGAGTATCAGGATTTACAAACCATTCTCCATCATCTGAGTTGCCTGTTGCAAAGTTTGCTGGATTAGTAACTGTAATAAGTGTTCTCCAGTCATCCGCACACAATGAAAGGCCTATTGTTTTTTGTCCATCAGCAGTCTTTGGGTGCTTTTCAACATAAGTCTTTATAACATTTTCGAAATCCTGAAGTGTTTTAACTTGTGGATAACCAGCCTCTTTAACAGCGGCTAATTGTAATTGGAAGCCGGAGTTTGGTTCCATATTTTCCTGTCCAACTTCCTTACCACCTATATAATAAATACCAGGGTCCTGTAGACTCCAACGAAGTCTCTTTATATCGTCCCCATAGAATTTTTTCAAATTCTGACCAACTTTGTCTATGTATTCGTCCAACTTTACAACTGCATTAACATTTTTCAAAATGTTAAGGTCACCCTTTGCATATACAAAATCAGGATAGTCTCCACTTGCAGCCATTAATGAAAGCTTCTGTTTACCAGCATCACTGCTAACTGCATTTTCAATTTCAAGAGTTACCCCTGTCTTTTTTTGAATTTCCTGTGCAACTGGGCTCTTAAAACCAGTATCAGGGTATGGATCTACCTCACAGCTATACATTGTAAAGGTTATTGGCTTTTTTTCTTCTACTTTTGCAACGCTACTATCAGATGCTGAAGTTGTTGCAACTGTAGAAGTATCTGATGGTGCCGCGTCTTCACTTTTGCCACATCCGGCAAACATAGAAGCAAATAACAATAGTACCAATGCCAGACTTACTACTCTTTTCATCATTTTCTCCTCCTCATTATTTATAATTACAGGTCCACCTGCAACATTCAAATTAATTATGCTTTGACTCCCCCAAGTGTTAAGCCCTTTATAAAATATTTCTGTACAAATGGGTATACTAAAATTATTGGTATGGTTGCAATGATGGTCATTGCCATTCTCAGTGATTCAGGAGATACTCTTTTCTGATTAACCAAGTCCGATGACCCATAGATATCTTGTCTTCCTGTAGATTGAGCACTCAGCAGTATTTTTTGTAGTTCAAACTGCAATGTGGTAAGCCATTTCTTTGAACCACAATACAAGTAGGTATCAAACCAGGAATTCCATTGTCCAACAGCTATAAATAGTGAAAGTGTTGCTATAACTGGCATACAAAGAGGCATTATAATTTTAAAACAGATTGTAATATCATTTGCTCCGTCCAATTTTGCTGATTCCTGTAATTCGTATGGTAGCTCATCAATAAACGACCTAAGAACAATAACATTAAATACACTGATTAATCCGGGAAGAATATAAACCAAGAAGTTATTAGTTAAATGAAGGTTTCTTATGAGCATGTATTCAGGAATCATACCTCCGCTTACATACATAGTTATAATAAATACAATAGTCACGAATTTTTTAGCAATGAAGTTCTCTCGGCTAATAACAAATGCCACCATTAAAGTTGATATAATTCCTGTTAGCGTACCAATAACTGTCCTCAAGAGTGAAATTAAAGCAGATATCGATAATGACTCTG
>JAEZIV010000153.1 GCA_023436515.1 Bacillota bacterium | reverse complement strand
ATATTGACCTGAAGAATTCCTTTCTAAATATAGGGACAGCAATCATCTGGTCAAAAAACCGTTACCTAAAAGCTATTGCAAGGCATTTTATTGAGCTTTTTGAGGCATAAATCACATTGTTTATTAGATTAATAACCTAGTTTGTGTTTGGAAATCTGTAACAAATATTATATAATAGAGGGTACGTGGAAAGTTTTACTATGTACTCTTTTTTTATGCCTACTGAGGTTGATTTTAATTTACGGAGCAGGGTTAATGATTAGTTTAAGGGATGTTTCAAAACCTGATACTGAATTATATGATGTCTGGCAAAATGATTCAAAACTAAAGGGATATTTGAGCAGGCTGTCTCCAAATGACAGCAGGGTAGCTTATTATGATAAATCCAGAGTATGCTGGTATATTATTGTATATGACTCACGAGCTATTGGAGCTGTTTGGCTTGAAAAAGATAGATATGAGGCTGACACTGTAATTCTTGGCATTTTTATATCTTCAGATCTAGATATAGGCAAGGGAATTGGAATTGATGCCATAAAAGAGGCAATCAGGGTTTCAATAGATAGAATGCCTTTTAAGCATGTCAGGCTTAACGTGCGAAAAAGCAATCACAGAGCAATTTGCTGTTATGAAAAATGCGGCTTCAAAATTCATGATGAAGGAAGTAAGGTCGCTCAGGATGGCACTCTTATAGAGTTCTATAAAATGCTAATGGAAATAGATGAACGATCAACTACTATTTTAATTGACTAGATAAATGATCACATACCTGTAGTAATACAAATGAAAGGGGACATTTTGATGGATATAGAATTGATATGAAAAACTATTTAATTGGTCAATATGGTCATTTCAGTAAAGAAAAGTTTGAAAAGGACTATAGAAATGGAATTTATGGAATAGAAGCCTGCCTTATGAAATCGGATGAAGACATCAAATCTCTTATGAAAGTTATGAAAGAATATAGGCTGAAGCTTGGTGTTCATTTTCCATTAAGGGGCGGTGTTCATAAAGCCCGCGATCCGCTTTTTCTTCATAGTGATAATGCAGTACGGCTTGATGCATTAGCTCAAATCGAGGAAGAACTCAAATTTATTAAAGAAAAACGGATAAACCCTGAGTACATATTGTTTCATTACCCGAAGCCGGTCATTATTCCGAAGGATTTTGACTTGAGCCGGTGGAGATTTTACGACCGTTCAGAATACATTTATGAGGACCAGTATTCCTTTGAACTATTTGCGGAACTGAGTGAAAAGCTATTTCAATGGTTATCAATTAAGGCTTCGGAGTATAGCTTTACTCCGGTTTTAGAATTGGATGCTTTGAACAAGTATATTATAGATACTACCATCCTTGAAGAACTGCTATTAAAGTATCCTGCAGTAAAATTATGTCTTGACCTTGGTAGAATTCATGTACAGAGCAGGATTGATGCAAGGTTTGATGGAACTAATATATTAAGAAGATTTTCTCGGTATTGTGAGCTTCTTCATCTTTGGCATGCTAAGGTCGGAGAATTTGTAGAGCATGGACATTTTCCATTACTACAGGAGTTAAAGCCGGAAGATGGTTGGGCTGAGGTTGAGAAATATTTTGAGATAATTAAGTCTGAAAACAGAGATATCAAATTATTTTTTGAACACAGATCAGATTTGATCACTGATGAGCAGCTGGATTCCTGTTATGAATGGATTGACAGTTTATATAACAAAGAGTAGTGGAACACCAGATTATGCGTACATAGCAATACTGTAAAATCGTTGATACATATATAGCTCTAAGCTATTAAAGTACTAAGGAGGATTTGATTTGAAAATTAGCATTTTAGGTTGTGGGCGATGGGGAACCTTTCTCGCTTGGTATGTAAATAGAGTTGGACATGAAACAATGCTCTGGGGTAGAGAAGGCTCCAAGAACTATATGGATCTATGTATAACCAGAAAAAATGATTACCTGGACTTACCTGCTGGGATTAAATTGTCAAACTCCCTTCAGGATTGTACTGACTTTGCTGATTATTTGATTATATCAATTAGTTCCCAGGAATTGAGGGGCTTTACCAAACAGCTCAAGAACTATTCTCTAGAGAATAAGCGAATTATCCTATGTATGAAGGGAATTGAGAATACTACAGGAAAGCGATTGTCGCAGGTAGTTCATGAAGAAATCGGCTCTCACGTAAGTGTAGCCGTATGGCTGGGACCAGGCCATGTTCAAGATTTTACACATGGAATACCTAATTGTATGGTCATCGGATCCGACGATATAGAAAAAACAAAAGAAATAATATCAAGTCTAAATAGTGATTTAATCAGATTTTATTACGGGCAGGATATGATTGGAAATGAGATTGGAGCTGCCGCTAAAAATGTAATAGGAATTGCCGCGGGAATGTTGGACGGGCTTGGATATTCCAGCCTAAAAGGTGCTCTTATGGCTCGTGGCACTAGAGAAATATCAAGATTAATAAAGGCAATGGGGGGAAATGAGCTTACAGCTTACGGGCTCACTCATTTGGGTGATTATGAAGCGACCTTGTTTTCAAAGCATAGTCAGAACAGGGCGTACGGGGAAAGCTTCATTACTGGCGAGCCATATAAGAAGCTGGCTGAGGGTGTTCCAACTGCTGCTGCATTAATGATGCTATCTAAAAAGCATGAGGTTGAACTGCCCATCTGTGAGGCTGTGAAAAATATTATTGATGGTAAATACGCTGCTAAAGAAGCTCTTCTTAATCTATTTCTAAGGCCAATAAAATATGAATTTTAATGTATGGATTAAATAAATATTATAAAGATTGGAGAAAAATTATGAGCAGTGAAGTTATGGAAAAGTCAATAGAGCTTATGGAACGTTCCTTTACAGGTATTCTTGGTACAGTTAATGAAAATGGTGTACCTCAAATGAAAGCTATAATCAAAACAGCTGCATGTGGCTTGAAAGAGTTTTGGTTTTGTACTAATACCTCATCAAAAAGAGTGGGTCAAATACAGAAAAATCCTAATGCTAGTCTGTACTTCTTTGATGAAAAGACCTTTGAGGGCTTACTGCTTACAGGTAAAGCAGAGGTCACCTTTGATGATTTAAAGAGGAAGGAGTTCTGGAGTGATGGAATGGAAATCTATTATCCAACCGGTTATACTGACCCTGACTATGCATTGATTAAGTTCACAGCTTTTACTGCTAACTATTATCATGGATTGAGGAATTATGATTTTGAAGTATAAGCTTTACATATTCACGAAATGAGGAAGTAATATGGCAGAACTAAAAGATCTTAACCGTCAATATTGGAACCAGCAGTTTAAAGTACTGCAGGACACATGGCCTAAAGGTGATAATTTTGAAAGCTGTATTGATATTTGCTTAGATGTTCATGCTATGGTACATTCTTCAGATATGTCAAATAGCGGCTTGTGCTCCTTAGAGGATGAGCTGTGGGAGCGAATGACTGAAACCGCCTTCAGAAAGGTACATACAGGTGATCAGTCCATTGCGTGGAAGCTATGGCATTCCACTCGCATAGAAGATATTACGATGAATATGTTAATAGCCGGAGAACCACAAATTTTCCAAACAGGAAACTGGTTTGAAAAGCTAGGCTCTCCCTATAGAGATACAGGCAATGCAATGGATGAAGGAGAGATAGAATTACTTAGTAAATCTCTTGATATGACGGCCTTAAAGGAGTATCGCAATGCTGTTGGAAGAAAGACAAGAAACATTATTATGGCTTTGAAGGCTGAGGACTTGAAAAAGAAGGTTCAAACCCAAAGGCTTCAAAGAATTATGGAAGAGGGAGCAGTTGTTGAGGCAGCGCGATGGCTCGCTGATTACTGGGGTAAAAAGACTGTGTCGGGTATCTTATTGATGCCTGCTACACGGCATAATCTTGTACATTTAAATGAATCCATGCGCTTACTGGGGAAAGAAAAAACTCGTTCAAGGGGAAAAGGAGCTTCATAGAATATAATGAATGCCATAATCAAAGCCATCCAACTCGAAGAAGACATATTTCCAAGAGCATTTACTAATTTTGAAGACAGAGCTTTTGGAATACTGTTTTATAACGAAAACAATAAAAACTCATATGACAGCAATCATGCATTAATCTATAAAAATAGAATTTCAGATTTAGGCTCGGTGCTTGACTATATAACTAAGTTTTATTCTACAAAGAATATCAAGCCTAACATATATCAAGCTATTGGGGATGAAGGGTATTTTAAATCAAATGAGGCTATATTTAAAAAACATGCTTATTCGGTTTGGGTAGAAGGGCCGAATGATTTTATGATTTTAAAAGATGAAAATATAATAAAGAGTAATAACCAACTTGATATTAAGTTAATCAATGAATGGGATGAACGTATTGCAGTTGATATTTGTATCCCATCCAACGAAACTCATGAAATTGAAGTTATTAAGAGCAGTATAAAAAGTAAAAGCTATAGAGTTTTTATTGGATATATGGAAAGTAAAGCAGTTGCTATTACGTATTTTCATATATCTGAGTATGACTGTTGTAGATTCGACTATATAATTATCTCAAAAGATTTCCGTAACAGAGGATATGCAAGAGAAATCATTTCATATGCTACTGATTACTGTAGAGAAAATAATCTGAGGAATTGTTTTCAATGGCCAGCACATAAAACTTCTGAACGAATCTGTTACGAGGCAGGTTTCAGACACTTATTCTCAGCAGAGGCTGGGCGAGCTTCATATAACCTATGATGGGTCGGATAATTAGTTAGTATAGAAGCAAAAAAGCTCATTTGACTAATGATGAGAGAACAAAGGTAGTTGGATCACATTCTTATATATTATGATGTACACACTTGATAACGCTGTCAGTAATGAGCGGAGTGAACGGCAGCAATACATAGTACAGTTTATTGATGAATGGAATTTACTCCATGGAAAATCATTGATATTATAGAAACATATATGTTTAAATTGTAGTAATTTCCTGATAAAGTAGTATGCAATTTATTTAGATGCACTATGGAGGCAGTATGGATGCAAAGATGATTGGTATAGTAAGAGTTAAAGTTCCTGTAATGACGAGTTTATGCCTTATCATCTGTACGTTTGTCCCGAGAAAGGAAAAGGGTATCTTGAGCATATTACATTTATTGAATATCTAAGAAATCATCCCGAGGATATGTATGCTTATGGGGAACTGAAATTGGCATTAGCCGAACAATATAAAACAGACATTAACAGTTATGTAAAGGGGAAAGAAGCTTTTATTCAGGATATCCTTCAAAAAGCTAATAAGGTGAAATAAGATGAAACTCAATCGACTTTTGGAAATAACCACAATACTTCTAAATAGAAAAACTGTGAAGGCGTCTGAACTGGCAGAAAGGTTTGGAGTATCCACACGTACTATTTACCGGGATATTGATGTACTTTCAGCATCAGGGGTACCTGTATATTCGACACAGGGTACAAACGGGGGTATATCCATTTTGGAGGATTACACTGTTAATCGTACAGCGTTGTCGACAAGTGAAAGGGAAAGTATTTTATTTGCCCTTAAAACGTTACAAGCTACAAAATATCCCGAAGTCGATGTGGTACTGGAAAAACTCGGAAGTGTCTTTAAAAACACAAATACCGACTGGATTTCCATTGACTTTTCTCCCTGGGGCTCTAATCCTAATGCATATAACAAGTTTACCGACATAAAGGCTGCAATTATTCAAAGCAATATTATCGAAATTGATTACATAAATTCACTTAATCAGAAAAGCCGACGAAGTATTGAACCAATGCGTTTGATTTTCAAATCCCAGGCGTGGTATCTTTGGGGCTTTTGCCTTGAGAAGCAGGACTATCGTACCTTTCGAATATCTCGAATCAAGAGGGTGGATATCAAGGAGGAAAGCTTTGATAGGAGAAAAGTTCCTATTGAGGATAACACCTACGAAACAGAAGCTAATAAGAATTATACAAATA
>JAEZIV010000108.1 GCA_023436515.1 Bacillota bacterium | reverse complement strand
GTTCGGGATGATAATAAATGCTGAAACAAGTGTACGTAAAGAACTTATTAGTATAATAAAGGAAGTATCCAGCAGTGCCGAAGAGGTTAGCAGGATAGTAAACCAGACAAATACCAATATGTCCAATCTCGGTGATGACATTGAAGGTGTATCTGCAACTACCGAGGAGCTGTCAGCCGGCATGGAGGAAACCGCAGCATCGGTTCAGGAGATGAATGCAACCTCGGCAGAAATAGAGATGGCCAGTGAAGATATAGTTCAAAAAGCTAAGGCTGGTACCAGAGAAGCAGAAAAAATAAGCAAGACGGCTAGTGACCTGAATGTAAGCTTTACGGCTTCGATTGAAAATGGTACAAAAATATTCAATGAAGCCAAGGCTGACCTTGAAGCAGCCTTGGAAAAGGCTAAGGCGGCAGAGCAGATAAGTGTTTTGGCTGATTCCATCCTTCAAATCACCTCACAGACAAATCTGCTGGCATTAAATGCGGCCATTGAAGCTGCCAGGGCCGGTGAAGCCGGAAGAGGCTTTGCAGTCGTTGCAGATGAAATTCGAAAACTGGCAGAAGACTCAAAGAATACAGTTAATAAGATACAGAATACAATCAAGGTGGTAACAGGCTCTGTTGATGATTTGACGGATAGCTCGGTAAGGCTCCTTGATTTCATGAAGAATAATGTAACAGGGGATTATGAGACAATGCTCAAGGCTACTAAGCAGTATAAGCTCGATGCAGAATTTATCGATGAGCTGGTGAAGAGCCTCAGTGTAACAGCGGAGCTGCTGCTTTCCTCCATACACAATACCGTAAAAGCATTAGGGGAGGTAGCTGCGGCAACTAATGAAGGAGCAGAAGGAACAAACAGTATAGCACAGCAGACAGCAAATGTTGTGGAGAACTCAAGAGAGGTTCTCAAGAATATAACTGCTGCAAAGGAAATATCAATAAAGCTTACACAAATGATTTCACGGTTCGATCTGTAGAGAAAATCCAATTGAACTCTTTGATGACGGCAGCTATTTCTTCCAGTTACTATATAAACACCATTTCTTTCCCTTTTAGCAAAAGGCACTTGAAGGTAAGAATTTATAAGGCGAGTTATAATTTTGACCTAGAAAGGGAAAATACCAATGTGACATTATGGCAATAAGTAAAATCAGGTGATATAAAGAGTCCTTATAAATAGATGGAAGAGGTAGGAAATGTATATTCACGACATCATAAAGGCAAGCGAGGAGATTTTACAATCGGTGTATGATGGGATTGTTGTAGCAGACAGTGAAGAAAATGTTATATATGTAAATGAGGCTAACTATCGTATTACCGGTACTAAGGCAGGGGGATTTTTGGGTAAAAAGGTGAGTGAGGTTGTTCCTGATTCGCATATTCCTAATGTATTGGCAACGGGAAAAAAGCTGATAGGTATAAAAACCAGAGTAAAGGACAGAGAGGTTATCTCTAATATTGTTCCATTCACTCATAACGGTAGTTTAGAAGGTGCAGTATCAATATTCAGGGATGTCTCTGAAATAAAAGAACTGCACCGGAAGCTAGAAGATGCAAAATCAACTATACAGCATCTTTATGAAAAACTAGATTTCTTTACTGTTGCAGACAGTAACCTGGTTATAGGAAATAATACTACTATGGTACAGACTGTGAGATTATCACAAAAGGCAGCCCGCGTTAGTTCTACAGTGCTATTGATGGGCGAGAGCGGTACAGGAAAAGAGGTAATAGCGAGATTTATTCATAAAAACAGCTCAAGAGCTACTAAACCGTTTGTTACTGTTAATTGTGCCGCTATTCCCGAAAATCTTCTGGAAAGTGAACTATTTGGCTATGAGGAAGGTGCGTTCACCGGAGCCAAAAAGGGAGGAAGACCGGGTATGTTTGAGCTTGCCAATACAGGGACTATTTTTCTCGATGAAATAGGGGATATGAATTTCCATCTTCAGGCCAAGCTGCTTCGGGTACTTCAAAACCGTGAGATTATGAGAATCGGAGGAACTAATCAGAAACAAATTGATGTCAGAGTCATAGCGGCTACAAATAAGAATCTGGCAGATATGGTGGAGAAAAATACCTTTCGGGAAGATCTGTATTACAGACTGGCAGTTATAAGGATAACTATTCCACCATTGAGAGAAAGAAAAGAGGACATTCACTTTTACATTAAAAATGCAACTGATAAAATTGGCAGACGTCTTGGAAAGTATGTTTCAGTCACACCGCAAGCAATTAAACTGCTTTCGGATTACTCATATCCGGGTAATATCAGAGAATTGGAAAATACTATTGAGGTATGTCTTGTAAGTGATGAAGATGGTATAATTGATGTAAATGATTTACCAGAGAATATTGTTAAGGATAAGAAAAAAGATATTAAAGACTTTAATTTATCCTTTAATGGCTTTCCTTCCTTGAGTGAAGTGGAGGTCTCAGTATTGAGAAGGGCTTTAGAAGCATATAAATCTAAAGCCGAGGTCGCTAAGAATTTAAAAATATCCAGATCCACTCTTTACAGAAAACTTAAAGAATATGGGCTGGAGGGCGACCTTGATTAATTGTATCAAAATGAACCATAATCTTAAAAAAAAGCTGCTTATGTGTGCCAAATCGAAACACACAAAGCAGCTTTTTTAATTTAAAATCTGTCTAGCGCTTTTTATACTGCCATTAACAGAATTAGTAAGAATGTTTCAAAATGAGTCAGTCAAAGACAAGTAAATCTATATTTTGTACAAAAAACACAATTTTATACTACTATTTACACAGATAATTGTCTAATTTGCTTAAAAATTATTGGCATGAATTTTGCTGTTATATAAGTATGTAAGCCAATACTAAATTAACAGGAAAGAGGAGATTGTATGAAAGAGTATCGATTGAATGTTGAAACCCCACGTTCTTTTTCTTATGTAAAAAGAAATATACCAGAAGTTACAGTTGAGCAGCGTGAACGTGCTCTGCAGTCCACACATTATAATGAATTTGCATTCCCGGCTGGAATGCTGACAGTTGACTGTCTATCTGACTCAGGGACAACTGCAATGACTGATCTACAGTGGAGTGCAATGTTCCTCGGTGACGAGTCCTATGGTCGAAACAAAGGGTATTACGTGCTGCTTGATACTATGCGCGATGTGTTTGAGCGTGGTGACGATCAGAAACGTGTCATCGATCTTGTTCGCACTGGCTGCGAAGATATTGAAAAAATGATGAATGAAATGTACCTCTGCGAATATGAGGGTGGACTTTTCAACGGTGGTGCCGCTCAGATGGAGCGTCCTAACACTTTCGTTGTTCCACAGGGTCGCTGCGCAGAATCTCTTCTGTTCAGTGTTGTAAGCCAGATTTTGAACGCTCGTTATCCGGGCAAAAACTTTACAATACCTTCAAATGGACACTTTGATACCACAGAAGGAAACATTAAGCAAATGGGTTCCACTCCACGTAACCTGTACAATAAGGAGCTGTTGTGGGAAGTACCTGAAGGCGGAAAATATGAGAAAAATCCATTCAAGGGAAATATGGACATCGAGAAGTTGGAAAAACTGATATTGGAAGTAGGTCCTGAAAATGTTCCGTTGGTATACACTACTATTACTAACAATACAGTTTGCGGACAGCCTGTTTCCATGGCTAACCTTCGTGCCTGCAGTGAAATAGCTCACAAATACAACATTCCATATATGCTGGATG
>JAEZIV010000087.1 GCA_023436515.1 Bacillota bacterium | reverse complement strand
CATGCCCGGTACTGTTCTAAAGGTCAAGGTTGCAGCCGGCGATACAGTAAAGAAGGGTCAGGTATTGCTAATACTTGAAGCTATGAAAATGGAAAATGAAATTGTTGCACCTATGGATGGAAAAGTTGTTGATCTAAATGTTGAGCCAGGTAAGTCGGTTACTGCCCGTCAGGTAATGGTAACCATTGGTTAAGAATGGAGGCAACATTCAACGTGGAGCTGAGGGTTATAAAACACCAATATGACCAACAGATTTTCATGGAAACCGGAAAGCCAAGTATATGAGCTCACTTGATATTATGGATAGTACTTTGTGCTTGGCTGTAGATTAGCTTGAAGGAAAAGGAGACAGATATGGGAGTAAGAATAACTGAAACAGTACTGAGAGATGCACATCAGTCGCTGATTGCAACCAGAATGAAAACTGAAGATATGCTTCCGATTATCGAAAAGCTTGATAATGTCGGATATCATTCGCTGGAAGCATGGGGTGGAGCTACTTTTGATGCATCCATGAGATTCTTAAATGAAGATCCCTGGGCCAGACTCAGAAAAATAAAGGAAGCTGCAAAGAAAACTCCTCTGCAAATGCTTTTAAGAGGACAGAACCTTCTCGGCTACAAGCACTATGCAGATGATGTTGCAGAATATTTCGTCCAAAAAGCCATAGCAAATGGTATGGACATAATGAGAATATTTGACGCATTAAACGACCCGAGAAACATAGAAACCGCAATCAGGGCCTGTAAAAGGGAGGGTGGTCATGCTCAGGGTTGTATATGCTATACAGTGAGTCCTGTGCATAGTCTTGAACTCTTTGTCAAGGACGCGAAGCGCATTGAGGAGATGGGAGCAGACTCCATATGTATAAAGGACATGGCGGGCCTATTGGTTCCATACCAAGCATATGAGCTGGTTAAGGCCTTAAAGGAAAATGTTAAGATACCCATACAGCTTCATACACACTATACCAGCGGTGTAGCTTCAATGACATATATAAAGGCAATTGAAGCAGGTGTTGATGTAGTGGACTGTGCAATATCTCCTATGGCTCTTGGAACCTCACAGCCTCCCACCGAGCCTTTGGTTGCCACACTAAAGGATACACCATATGACAGTGGTTTGGATCTTGAGAAGCTCAGCGAAATTGCTGATTATTTCAGGCCTCTAAAGGAAAAATACATTGAGAGCGGATTACTTGATGTAAAAGTAATGGGAGTCGACGTAAATGCACTTATATACCAGGTTCCCGGTGGAATGCTTTCAAATCTGGTATCTCAGCTGAAGCAGGCAAATGCCCTTGATAAGTATGAGGAGGTTTTAAGAGAGGTACCCAGAGTCCGCGAAGACTTCGGCTTTCCGCCGCTCGTTACTCCAACCAGCCAGATTGTCGGAACTCAG
This sequence comes from Bacillota bacterium, assembly GCA_023436515.1. Classification (GTDB taxonomy): domain Bacteria; phylum Bacillota; class Clostridia; order Acetivibrionales; family DSM-1351; genus Ruminiclostridium. Next base: position 6,895 of record JAEZIV010000087.1, on the reverse strand, counting down.
GCTGTTATGAACGTACTAACCGGAGAAAGATACAAGATGGTTCCAAAGGAATCAAAGGGTATTATAAAAGGAGAATACGGTAAGACTCCTGCTCCAATCAGTGATGAAATCCGCAAAAAGATTCTCGGAGATGAAGAGCCTATAACCTGCAGACCGGCGGATCTTATTGAGCCTGAGCTGGATAAAATAAAGGAAGCTGTGAAGGCTTATATGGAACAGGAAGAGGATATTCTATCCTATGCAATGCTTCCTCAGGTTGCCGAGAAATTCTTCAAGCAGAGGATTGAGGACAGACAGAAGGCTTCTGCTCCTTCAGAGCCAAAGGCAGAGGGTGTAAGTCCTGAGGTGGTTGCAGCTATATCTGCAGTAGTAGCGGATATGGGAGCTAAGGTAGGAAGACAATATGCCGTAGGTAACATATCCAAACTGAATAACCAGAACAGATGGGGTCTATACGGGATGCTGGAGAGATTCAGAACAAAAATATAGTATTGAGGTAATTATAAGAACCCTGTAAGCCGTTGGCGTAAAGCCAGCTGTTTACAGGGTATTCCATGCAAAAGCTATTAATCAAACATGCTTTTCAATATAGGGCTGACATTCACAGCCCTTATGCAAGAAAATGTAATTGAGCTGATTGCTGTAAAACTCCAACACAGCAACATTTGAACCCTTTTTTATACGTTTACCGCACTTCAGACAATAATAGTTAGTATGCTCCATCCTGGAGTAGGAAACAGATGGTACTATAGTCTGGATTTTTTGCCAGCTCTTCCAACCCACCTTGCATAGCTGAATTCTGTTATCATAGTCACAAAGCACCCACCTCAGCAGCTTATGAAAGTGAAAGGGGTAGCGTGTATATTTTATATATTCAGCAGGAAGCCCCAGCTTAATTGTGTAGATTTCAAAGTTTTTTTCAACTACCTCCTGAATTTTACCCGTTATTTGTGTAACGTACCAGCAAAAGCCCAGCTTTGTCAGCCAGGGCTTAAGCTTTTCAAACATATACCCTCTGCATATTTCTATTGTTTCATGTTGATTTACCTTTAAAGCCTTGAAGGCTTTCTCGGCAATTTCAACAACATTATCAAGGTAGAGCTTTTTCTTAAAATTAACGCTGTCATATAATTCTACAGGTATTATGTCAAAAAAATATTCATTGGTTTCAGGACGGTAAAAGCCAATACATGTTCCACCGACAAAGCTTCCGCTACCTGCATCATCAATCTGGATCATAAATATACTCCAAACCATTTTTTTTATCATTTTATTATTGGTAAGTTATTAAATTAATATGTCTATAAACCATAATAATAAATCGGTAAAAAATCAGGGAAATAACACCTACAGTGCTTATAAAAAATGCAAGTACTTGATTTTTATCCTGCAAAAAGGTAATATTATAGTATATTTTTTGGAGATATATTAGTAAATATATTGATATTAACCTATTTGGAGGAAAAATGAATACTCAGAAAAATAATGATCTGATAAATATAATACAGCAGAAATACGTTGATTTCAGCAAAGGTCAAAAGCTTATTGCAAATTATATAACAAATCATTACGACAAGGCGGCCTATGTTACTGCAGCCAAGCTTGGAGAAATAGTTGGAGTAAGTGAATCCACTGTCGTGAGGTTTGCAATAGAACTGGGCTTCGACGGATACCCAAAATTGCAGAAGGTCCTTCAGGAACTCATTAAAAGCAAATTGACTGCGGTTCAGCGAATTGAAGTTTCCTCCAACAGAATTAATGAGGACAACATTTTAAAGAGTGTTATGCAATCTGATATGGAAAAGATTAAAATAACTCTTGAACAAATTGATAACTCCAGCTTTAATGAGATTGTTGAAACAATACTCCATGCAAAGCGAATTTTTATCCTTGGTGTTAGGAGCTCAGCTCCCCTTGCAAGTTTTCTTGGATTTTATTTCAATTTAATATTTGATAACGTAAGACTTGTTCATACAACCAGTGTAAGTGAAATGTTCGAGCAAATTATAAGAGCAACAGAAGGCGATGTAGTTATTGGAGTAAGCTTCCCTCGTTACTCAAAAAGAACCATAAAAGCTATGCAGTTTGCAAAGAATCAGGGAGTTAAAACAATTGCTCTTACCGACAGTGCCGAATCACCTGTAGCACAGACCGCAGATTTATCTTTGCTGGCAAGAAGTGATATGGCTTCCTTCGTTGACTCTCTGGTGGCACCTTTAAGCCTTATTAACGCTTTAATTGTTGCTATTGGAATGAGACGTAAAAATGAAGTTTATAATACCTTTGAGAAGCTTGAAAAGATATGGGATGAATATCAGGTTTATGAGAAGGATGAGCATTTTAATGACGATAAGCTATAAGAACCGGAAGGGACGATATGGATACTAATAAAGTAATTGTTGTTGGAGGAGGGCCTGCAGGCATTATGGCTGCAGGCATTGCTGCGCGTAGAGGAAAAAAAGTATTATTACTAGAGAAAAATGATCGTTTAGGGAAAAAACTGCTGATATCAGGAAAAGGCCGCTGCAACATAACAAATGACACAGATATAGAGGGGCTTATCCAAAACACCCCGGGAAACGGCAGCTTTTTATATTCTTCCTTTTATAGTTTTTCAAATTTTGACCTTGTTAACTTTTTCAGTGAACTGGGACTTGAAACAAAGGTAGAACGAGGGGGGCGCGTATTTCCTGTCTCAGATTCTGCAAAGGATGTAGTGGCAGTTTTACTGTCATTCCTAAAGGATAGCGGTGTTGAGATTAGGACTGGTTCTGCAGTAAAAGAAATTATGTCTGAAGATAGTAGGGTTACAGGCGTAAAATTATCTGATGGAGAAGTTATTCTGGCTGATTCCGTTATACTTGCTGTTGGTGGTATGTCTTATCCCGGAACTGGTTCAACAGGAGACGGTTATGAGATGGCCAGGAGACTTGGGCATACGGTCATGCCCTTAAAACCTTCGTTGGTACCACTTATAACTAAAGAGGAATGGGTAGGTGATTTACAGGGCTTATCCCTTAAAAACATTTCTGTTACTTTTTCAAACAGTAAGGGGAAAGAGATTTATAGTGACTTCGGTGAAATGCTGTTCACACACTTTGGAGTGTCTGGACCGGTAATCTTGAGCGCCAGCAGGCATTTACTCTCCTATGATTTTAAGGATATTAAGCTCTCTATTGACCTAAAGCCGGCGCTTTCAGAAGAGAAGCTGGATGAAAGAGTCCAAAGGGATTTTGACAAATACTCCAGAAAGCAATTCAAGAATTCACTGGACGAGCTGCTTCCTCAGAAGCTTATCCCAGTTGTAATAGAACTGAGCAAAATAGACCAGTTTAAGCCTGTTCATCAGATAACCAGAGAGGAAAGAAAAAGAATTGTAGGTTTACTAAAGCATTTTGAACTGACAGTACACGCCGCTAGGCCTATAAAGGAAGCAATTGTAACAGCAGGCGGAATTAAGACCAATGAAATAAATCCTTCCACAATGGAGTCTAAAAAGACTGGGGGCTTGTATTTTGCAGGAGAGATAATTGATGTAGATGCTTATACCGGAGGCTTTAACCTTACAATTGCTTTTTCTACGGGTCATCTGGCAGGTATGAGTTGCTGATAGGGAAAGCCCTGTATTTTCATTTTCGGAAATGATGACTATTTTACCTCAAAATTGAGCATATTAACAATAACTATAATTTTACGTTTTTGTTAAGGTTATTTGGGGGAGGATGGATAAATGAAAATAAAGGTTTTTAAGTTTAAGGGCGATACTGAAACTGAGGAGAAGAATACCGTTTTTGAAAACATTCTTTTCAGCACCTGTATTTTATGTTTTGTTGTGCTAATCGTAGTTCAGACTATACTGGCAGTACCTTCTCTCAGAAGCTTGCTGCACCTTACAGATAAAAGCCTTGGCTTGCCTCTGACAGGTGACGAGTATTTATATAACCAAGGGCAGATAACACTGAATCTGGTTGGAGAAGAACCAGACCCAAACTTACGAATCCTCATAAATGGAGATGCTGTGGGACAATTTGACAGTAATGAAGTGGTATTGAATGTCAAGGATGAGGATGTTATTGAACTCGATGGCAGTCAGAATGCAAGTGGACACATTGTACAGGTGAAGGCTATAACAACAAACATAAGCAGTAAGTGTAAGAACGCCGTATTAACTACTGAAAATAAAATAAAAAGACTTGTCAAGGTGCAAATAGACTAAACTAAAGATTGTTTTATAAAGCAAAAACCTATATAATATTTTGTATAGGTTTTTTTCCTGAAGCAGGATGTATGACCGAAAGCTTGCTATAAATACTGAGAAGTATGTATAAGAGTTTGGAAAGTATGTTGGATAATTGATTAATATACTGCCGCTGCGTGGCAGTAATGGAGGAATAATGACCGAATTTGGCAGTAAGGATATAGCAAGTGCAGCTATTAGAATTGCCCTGACAAATGACAGAGTCTCTGAAAAGAAATTACAGGCAGAATTCAGTCAGATTGGTATACAATCGGCAGCAGTGGATTATGGAGGAGAGTTTATATCCTCTGTAATGAAAATTGTTGAACGGGCGGTTGTGTCATCTAAAAGAGAAGGTGTGATTTCGGAAAGTCATGCAGAGCAAGGGGCTGTAGCCGGAGCTACCAGAGAAGCAATATCTCAGATTATGCCAAAGGCCATAGGCTTAAATGTTGGCGGGAAAATTGGTATTGCACGGCATAAGGACCATATCAGTGTTGCCGTGTTCTTTGGAATTGGGCTGCTGAATCTTAATGAAGTTGCTATTGGTCTTGGACATAGAGTTGTATAGCTTTTCTTATCTGGCCAAAGCCAAGGTTCTATCAGTAATATAATTTTTTACATAAATTTTTGGGGGAAGAAAAATGGCTGTTCGTGCAGTAAGAGGAGCAATAACAGTTCCGGAAAATACTAAAGAGGCAATTCTGAGCGGAACAAGGGAGCTTCTTTCTGAAGTAATAAAAAGAAATAATATAGAAGCTTCTGATTTAATTAGCATTGTTTTTACACTTACAAATGACCTTGATGCAGTTTTTCCAGCTGTGGCTGCAAGGGAATTGGGACTCCATGATGTTCCGCTCATGTGTTCTAGCGAGATAAATGTTCCGGGTAGTCTGAAGAGTTGTGTCAGGATTCTTGCTCATTTTAATACTGACAAAGGTAATAAGGATATTAACCACGTATACCTTAGAGGTGCAACAGTATTAAGACCTGATCTGGCAGATAAGTAAAATTACAAAAAATAAAGGAGGTACCGAGTCCAGGCTATTTCTGTCAAGGTGATACTATTTCCTTGTATATTCATCGAAATGGCGGGCATGGGTATAAAAATGGCACGAAGTATAGCAATAGATGGACCGGCAGGTGCCGGTAAGAGCACAATAGCAAAAAGGGTTTCGGCCTCTCTTGGCTTTATTTATCTGGATACGGGAGCCATGTACAGGACAGTGGCTTTAAGCGCAATTAGAAATGGAATTGATACCAAGAATCAATCCAGTCTAGCTGTTATGATGGACAAACTGGAGATCACTATTTCTCATGATAATAATCAGCAAAGAATTTTCCTTGATGGGGTGGATGTTTCGGAGGATATTCGCACACCTGAGGTTTCGGTAGGCGCTTCAAATGTAGCCGTATTCCCGGAAGTCAGGTTGAAAATGGTTGATTTACAGAGAAAAATTGCTTCGGATAACAATGTTGTAATGGATGGCAGAGATATAGGATCATATGTATTACCAGCTGCAGACCTGAAGATTTTTCTTACGGCCACTGTTGATGAAAGAGCAAGGAGAAGGTATGAGGAACTCCTTCAAAGAGGAGAAAAAGCCAGCTTCGAAGCTGTAAAAGAGGATATGCTATTCCGGGATAACAATGACAGTACAAGAGCCTTTGCACCATTAGTCAAGGTGGCTGATGCCATTGAGCTGGACTCAACCTCCATGACAGTTGACGAGGTTGTTGAGAGAATTTTATACCTTTACAGGAATTATGCAAATATTAAAGGCGAAGAAATATGATAGAACAGAGGTTTAAGTATGGAACTTATTGTGGCTAGTACTGCGGGGTTCTGCTTTGGTGTAAACAATGCAGTAAAAATAGTTTCAGATTTAGCAAAAGAAGCTAATGTAAAAATATATACCCTGGGACCTATTATCCACAATAGTCAGGTTGTTAACAAACTGGCAGAGCAGGGGGTAGAAACTATTGATAACCCTGAAGGTGCCATAGCTCCAGGGAAAGTTGTTATACGAGCTCATGGAGTAGGACCTGATACCTTAAGGGAGCTAACCGAGAATGGCCTTAAGGTGGTAAATGCCACCTGTCCCTATGTAGAAAAAATTCAAAGCCTGACCAATCAGAAATATAAGGAAGGCTATCAAATAATAATTATTGGCGATCAGCACCATCCGGAAATAGTCGGAATAAACGGCTGGTGTGACAATACAGCAATAATACTTGAGTCAGAGGAGCAGGTTGAAAGCCTGCCGACCATAGAAAAAAAAATATGTGTTGTGGCTCAGACTACATTTATTCGTGAGAAATGGGAAAAAATTATTAAGAGTTTAAATAAAAGGTTTGAAAATGTTTTAAAATTTGATACAATATGTAATGCAACAGACAAAAGACAAGTTGAGGCTGATAAGATTTCAAAGGAAGTTGACATGGTTCTTGTCATTGGTGGTAATAATAGTTCTAATACAAGCAAACTTTATGAGATCTGTAAGGCAAACTGTGAAAAAACTTACAAAGTTCAAACAGCCAGTGACATTCCACCGGTTGATATAAAAAAAATTAAAAAAATTGGTATTACTGCAGGGGCGTCAACACCTGACTGGGTAATCAAGGAGGTTATTCATAAAATGAGTGAATTAGATAAAC
>JAEZIV010000063.1 GCA_023436515.1 Bacillota bacterium | reverse complement strand
TTTGCATTTCAGCTATTTCCGGATAGGATACTGCGAGACGGCAGCCACGATGTCCCATCATAGGATTGAACTCATGCAAATCTGAAACAATTCCCTTAAGATCAGCAAAGGTCATTCCCATTTCCTTAGCCAATGCATCAATATCCTCATCAGCCTGTGGCAGGAATTCATGGAGAGGAGGATCCAGGAATCTGATGGTTACGGGGTAACCCTTCATTTCCTTGAATAGACCCTCAAAGTCACTTCTCTGCATTGGAAGCAGCTTATCTAAAGCCTTCCTTCTCTGTTCTTCTGTTCTCGCAACAATCATTTCCCTCATGGCAGGAATTCTGTCAGCTTCAAAGAACATATGCTCTGTACGGCACAGTCCGATACCCTCAGCTCCAAACTTGATTGCCTGAGCAGCATCTGCAGGAGTATCTGCATTTGTTCTGACCTTTAGTGTTCTGGTTTCATCAGCCCATTGCATCAAGGTTGAAAAATCCCCTGTCATTTCAGGTTCAATGGTTGGAAGCTTTTCACCATATACATTACCGGTTGAACCGTCAAGTGATATCCAGTCACCTTCAACATACTTCCTGCCATCCTTATCAATAAAATATTTCTCATCTTCATTTATCTTAATATCGCTGCAGCCGGCAACACAGCAGGTACCCATTCCACGTGCAACAACAGCTGCGTGGGAGGTCATACCACCGCGTCCTGTAAGTATACCTTGCGATACATGCATACCTTCGATATCTTCAGGAGAAGTTTCCATTCTAACCAAAATAATTTTCTTTTCACCGCCCTTGGATGCCTCAACAGCTTCCTCAGCCTCAAAGTATACACGCCCGGTCGCTGCTCCCGGTGATGCAGGGAGACCCTTTGCTACAGGCTTTGCAGCCTTCAGTGCCTTGGGTTCAAAGTTAGGATGCAAAAGTGCGTCCAACTGCTTTGGATCAACCTTCATCAAGGCCTCTTCCTTTGTTATCATACCCTCGGTAACTAAATCTACTGCTATTTTCAAAGCAGCGGCAGCAGTCCTCTTTCCATTTCTGGTCTGAAGCATGAACAGCTTACCCTTCTCAATGGTAAACTCCATATCCTGCATATCACGGTAATGCTTTTCAAGGGTTTCAGCTATGCCTATAAACTGGTTGTAAGCATCTTCATTAACAAGCTTCATCTGCTCCATAGGCTGCGGAGTTCTTATACCTGCAACAACGTCTTCACCTTGTGCATTCATAAGGAATTCACCGTAAAGCTTCTTTTCACCTGTCGATGGGTTTCTTGTAAAGGCAACTCCTGTACCGGAATCATTACCCATATTTCCATATACCATTTCCTGTACATTTACAGCCGTTCCCCAATCACCCGGTATGTCATTAAGTCTTCTGTATACTATTGCACGGGGGTTGTCCCATGAGCGGAAAACCGCCTTTACAGCTTCCATCAGCTGTATTTTAGGCTCCTGTGGGAAATCAAAGCCCTTTACAGATTTAAATAATTCTTTGTATCTTCTTACTACTTCCTTTAGATCCTCTGCAGTTAAGTCCGTGTCAAATTTAGCGTTCTTTTCTTCTTTGATTGCATCGAGAATTTTTTCAAACCTGGGTTTGTCTACCTCCATGACAACGTCAGAAAACATTTGAATGAATCTTCTATAGCTGTCGTAGGCAAATCTCTCATTGTTTGTAAGCTTAGCGAGACCTTCCACAACCTGGTCATTGAGTCCAAGGTTAAGTATTGTGTCCATCATACCCGGCATGGATGCTCTAGCACCTGATCTTACTGAAACCAGAAATGGATTTGTGGGATCACCAAAGGTCTTGCCGACAATTTTCTCGGTCTTAGTCATCATCTCATAAATCTCTGTTTCGATCTCAGGCGCTATTACTTTACCATCATTGTAGTATCTTATACATGCTTCAGTAGTAACTGTGAATCCTCTTGGAACGGGAAGTCCCAGACCTGTCATTTCAGCCAGGTTTGCTCCCTTGCCTCCAAGAAGGTTTTTCATCGATGCATTTCCTTCGCTAAAAAGATAAACGTACTTTGACATTTAAAACCCTCCTGTACACTCTAAAATTGATGTATAAACAAAATTGCATACATCATGCAATTTATGCTCGAATGGTTGCCCAAAGTAAAGAATATTGTTAATATCTTAACTTTATGTATAGGCAATTAATGCAGGCATGGAAAATGCCTGCATAAGAACATCATATCCGCAATAAATAATTTTATACGTAAATGATCTATTAAAAATCAAATTTCTCTATAAAATAAGAATCCAATTCATCAATTTTTACTCTAACCTGCTGCATGGTATCTCTGTCTCTTATTGTTACACTCTTATCTTCAAGAGAATCAAAGTCAAAGGTTATGCAGAATGGTGTACCTATTTCATCCTGCCTTCTGTATCTCTTACCTATGCTACCGGTTTCGTCGTACTCACAAACATATTTTTTTGTAAGCATTTGATAAACCTTGTCAGCCTCTTCTCCAAGCTTTTTTGACAAAGGAAGGATAGCTATTTTTACAGGTGCCAGAGCAGGATGGAACTTCAAAACAGTTCTGGTATCCCCTTCTGAAACCTCTTCCTCATTGTAGGCCTCACACAGGAATGCCAGAGTAACTCTATCTGCACCAAGTGAAGGCTCAATACAATATGGTACATATTTTTCGTTTGTTGTGGGGTCAAAATATGACAAATCATCCTTTGAATGAAGCATATGTTGTTTCAGGTCGTAGTCAGTTCTGTCGGCAATTCCCCATAATTCTCCCCATCCAAATGGGAATAGGAATTCTATATCTGTAGTAGCATTACTGTAATGAGACAGCTCCTCTTTATCATGGTCACGAAGCTTTAGGGATTCCGGTTTCATGTTTAGCTTAAGCAGCCATTGATAACAGAAATCCTTCCAATAATCAAACCATTCCAAATCCTTACCGGGTTCACAGAAGAATTCAAGCTCCATCTGTTCAAACTCACGAGTTCTGAAGGTAAAGTTACCTGGGGTAATCTCATTTCTAAAGGATTTGCCAATTTGTCCTATACCAAAGGGTATTTTCCTTCTTGAAGTTCTCTGAACATTTTTAAAGTTTACGAATATTCCCTGAGCTGTTTCAGGTCTTAAAAAGATTTCAGCCTTTGAATCTTCAGTTACACCCTGGAAGGTCTTAAACATAAGATTAAACTTTCTGATATCAGTGAAGTTTGCAGAGTTACAGTTTGGGCATTTAACTCCCTTATCTTTAATATATTCCATCAGCTCTTCATTCTTTAAGCCGTCAACCTTGAACTCGATATTATTCTCCATGTTCCAGTCTTCAATGAGCTTGTCAGCTCTGTGACGGGATTTACAATCCTTGCAGTCTATGAGGGGATCGCTGAAGCCTCCAACATGTCCTGAAGCAACCCATACCTGAGGGTTCATAAGGATTGCACAATCTACACCAACATTGTATTGGCTCTCCTGAATAAATTTACGCCACCAGGCTTTTTTTACATTGTTCTTAAGCTCAACGCCAAGAGGACCGTAATCCCAAGCGTTTGCCAAACCACCGTATATATCAGATCCGGGATATACAAAGCCTCTGTTCTTAGCTAAAGCTACTATTTTTTCCATTGTCTTTTCAACTGCCACTGTAATTACCTCCTATTTATTTTATACGGAGAGGGCAATATAAAATCTTGCCGGACGTCACTCTCCCCATTCCCCCTATTTTATAACATTCTTAGTTCTTACATAGGTTATTTTATCTTCTGCAATCTCATGAATTGCTACAGTTACTTCCTTGTCGGAGTTAAACTTTGTTAACTTGCTGGAGCCATCTACAAGCTGTCTTGCTCTCTTAGCAGCTTCTACTACTAAAGTATATCTGCTGTCAACTTTTTTCATTAAGTCATTAATTGATGGATAAATCATACTATTCTCCTCTCGGCACGCTCTACATGCTCAATATATATTATTACTAAGTCACTTTATCAGGCTTTCTACAAAATCAAGATTCCGTGTGGGTTTAAGACGTTCAGCGTCCAATACCTTCTCTATGTTTAGTACAGCGTTGTCCACACTGTCATTTAGAATCAAATAATCGTACTTTGATACGTATTTCAATTCATTTGCCGCTTGCTGCAGCCTTTTCTCAATAACATCACAGCATTCGGTGGCTCTGCTTTCAATTCTTCTTCTCAATTCCTCCAGTGATGGTGGAATAATAAATATAAGCACACATTCAGGGTATTTCTGCTTGATCTCAAGAGCACCTTCTACAGTAATCTCCAGAATGACATCAGTGCCGTTCTCCATACATTTATCCACAAATGCCTTAGGTGTTCCGTAATAATTATCGCAGTATTTGTCCCATTCAATCAGGGCGTCCTTCTCAAGCATATCCAGAAATTCTGCCTCTGTAATAAAAAAATAATTCTTTCCATCCACTTCGCCTTCACGAGGCTTCCTTGTGGTTGCTGATACAGAATATCTTACTGACTTTCTCTGAGAAAGTAATTTTTTACATACAGTGCCCTTACCAGTCCCGGACGGTCCTGATATAACTACCAATAGTCCTCTCTGCTGCATTCTTTCCTCCACTAAACCATTAAATAAAATTTATTCGGCATCAGAATCAACATCATTGTCGGCTACATCAACATCCTTTGTATTCAGTCTGTGAGCCACAGTTTCTGGCTGAACAGCAGACAATATAATATGGTCGCTGTCAGTGATTATAACCGCTCTGGTTCTCCTGCCATAGGTAGCATCAATCAGCATTCCCCTGTCCCTTGCCTCCTGAATTATCCTTTTAATAGGAGCAGATTCAGGACTGACAATAGCAACAAGTCTGTTGGCGGAAACAATATTTCCGAAGCCTATATTAATAAGTTTCATAAATCCTCCCATGTACGCAAACAATGGCGTACCTTAAATGTAATAAATAACAGGTGTAAATAGCTATTCCATATTTTGAATTTGCTCTCTTATTTTCTCTGTTTCGCTTTTCAGTTCCAATACATTTTTAGTGATTATAATATCATTTGACTTTGAGCCTATTGTGTTAATTTCCCGATTTATTTCCTGTACTAAAAAGTCCAGCTTTCTACCCACAGGCTGTTTTCGTATATTAAGAATATCCCTCAATTGATTTAAATGACTACCCAGTCTGACAAGCTCTTCATCTATACCACATCTATCGGCAAAAATCGCAACCTCCATAGCTAATCGGTTTTCGTCAATAGTCTGTTGGTTTAAAAGCTCTTTTATCCTATTTTCAAGCTTTTGCTTATATTCTATGACAACCTCGGGGCTTCTATTTGCTATTTGAGAAATAATCTCTTCCATATATTCGGCTTTTTTGAGTATACTGCTTCTCAGCTCATTTCCCTCTTTCTCACGCATCTGAATCAAGGAGGTGACGGCAGTTTCCAAAGCCTTGTTCAGAATAGACCATAGCTGTTCCTCATCATCCTCAGCTTTCTCTATTTTCAGGACATCAGGAAATCTGGATACAAGGGAAATGCTAAGATCATCCTTTAACCCGAATCTATCCTTCAGCTTTTCCACGGCTTGAATATATGCCCCGGCTAAAGCTTCATCAAGGGCAACACTTCTGGCATCCTCTGATCTATCCTCAAAGGAAACAAAAATGTCCACTTTACCTCTGAATATACTCTTGGATACAACCTCTCTCACTCGTTCCTCAAGGTATCCAATCTGTCTGGGAAGCTTGATATAAAAATCTATATAACGATGGTTAACACTCTTGATCTCAACTGTAAATTCCTTGCCTTTTTCATTGCAGGTTCCTCTGCCGAACCCGGTCATACTTCTAACCATAAAATCCTCCATAAATTCTGTCTGCTGTATTAGCAAAATTTATAATAAAACTTTCTCACAGAATTTCATTAGTATTATAACACAATTCTAAATTATTTAAAGAAGATTTTTCTACTTTTCTTATATTTTATCAGTTTCTCTTCGATTTTCTTCTGATTTTAAGATTTTCTGTATACCTGCCGTATTTATATCTCCACTTTCCTTCATAAAAAAAAGAGGCTATACCTCTTTTTAGTTTCAATATTCTCTATATCATTTTAAGCACATTGTCAACTGCTTGTTGAACTCTAGATTTATCAAAGGGTTTGACTATAAAGTCCTTAGCCCCCATCTTTATGGCATCTATAACCATTGACTGCTGCCCCATTGCTGAAACCATTATAATTCGTGTGTTAGGAGATGCTTCCATAATCTCCTGAATAGCTTGAAGCCCATCCATTTCCGGCATGGTTATATCAAGCGTCATAATATCTGGTTGTAGTTTTTTCGCCTGGGCTATAGCTTCAAAACCATTAGACCCTTCTCCTACCACTACATAATTTGAGTTTTCCTCAATCATTCTTTTTATAAGCGTTCTCATAAACACAGCATCGTCAACAACCACAAACTTAAGTTCTTCCATTAGACACATCTCCTAATTCATACATCATTAGTGATAAAGCAACAATTCCGGCAGTTTCAGTACGCAATATCCTGGGTCCAAGAGTTATCTTTCTTACTCCCTCTACTTCTGCCAGCTGTATCTCCTGATCAGTAAATCCACCCTCCGGACCGATAAAAATTGAAGCACTTCCAATATTGGAGAGGCCTGCTGCTACAGAATTAAACCCTACGGCAGTTTCCTTTTCGTAAGGAATTATTGATAACTCCTTACCTCTGGACATTTTAACTGCTTCTGAAAACCTTATGGGCATACCGATAACAGGAACACTTCCTCTATTACATTGCTTTGCAGCCTCAGCTGCTATCTTCTGCCATCTGGTTACTTTGCTGGCAGCATCCTTATCAGTGTTGATTTTAACTATACTTCTATCTGTTATCATAGGTATTACTTCTGAAACACCAAGCTCAATGCACTTCTGTACAATAAAGTCCATTTTATCAGACTTGGGAAGACCTTGAAACAATGTTACCTTTAGTTTTGGTTCAGTAGAATTAATTTCTCTGGCAGTTATCTTTGTAAATATTGAGCTACTGCTGATTTCGGTAATTTCACAGGTATAATCAAGACCTTCACAGCAAACGGTAACTGTATCTCCTGAAGTAACCCTCAAAACCTTTTTAAGGTGTTGATAGTCTTCCCCCGTAATAATTATCGATTCTCCCTCTATCTGAGCCTTATCTACAAAGTATCTGGACATTTGAACACCATTGCAACCCATTCACCCATTTCAAGAGTCTCCAAACAGGACATACCGTTTTTAATGCATGCATCGATAACATCCTGCTTTCTTTCCTTAATTATACCTGAGGTTATAAAAAAGGAGTTCTTTTCTAAATAATAAGGTATAAGCGAGGACAAGTCAACAATTACATTCGCAATGATGTTCGCAACTACTATATTAAAGCTATGCTCCTCCGGCTTGAGGTCAGATAAAATACCCTGATATACCTTGATTTTTTCAGATTGCTTATTTATCTCAACATTCTCCTTAGCAACCCTTACGGCTACTTCGTCAATATCTATTGCTTCAACACTCTGAGCTCCAAGCTTTGCGGCTATTATAGCCAGAATTCCTGTTCCACACCCTACATCAAGCACTTGATAATCACTTTTCATATATTTATCAAGAAGTATTGAACACATCTGGGTTGTCTCATGAGTCCCCGTTCCAAATGCCATTCCGGGGTCCATTTCAATTAATATGTCTGTTTCCTGTGGTTGATATTCCTCCCAGGAGGGTTTAATAACTATCCTATCGGTTAACTTGAAGGGCTTGTAGTATTTCTTCCAAGCAGTGGACCAGTCTTCATCATCAACCTCGCCATATCCCTCCAAGCCCTTTCCAACTGTCAAGAATTTTGAAATGTTTTCCAAACCGCTGTTTATTTCCATTAGGAGCTCATTAATATCCAAACCGTTTTGGAAATAGGCTGATATAATAACATCCTCCCCAAGAGCGGCTAAAAATTCTTCATCAGCATAATCAAGGGTGTTAGGCTTTTCTATTTCTCTTCTTATATCAAAAGGATCCTTTATAGCAACTCCACCGGCACCCATTGTGGTCAGCATTTCAGAAACTGCATCGCTTGCCTCTTCTGTAGTGTTTATCCGTATTTCATACCACTTCATTAATTATTCCTCCTGTGTTCTGTTCTGAAGTTCTTAATGCTGTAATGTCTTTATTCTACAGAATTATTTGAAGGCATCCTTCATTTTATCAAAAAAACCTTTGCGCTGCTCGTGAACCTCATCTCCGCCCATTTCAGCGAACTCCTTCAGCAGTGCCTTTTGCTTATCATTAAGCTTCTTAGGTACCTCTACATTTACCTTCACATACTGGTCTCCCCGTCCGTTGCCTCTAAGGAAGGGGATTCCTTTGCCCTTTAGTCTGAATACCGAACCGGTTTGTGTCCCTTCAGGAACAGTATATTTGACCTTTCCATCAAGAGTCGGTACCTCAAGTTCCGCACCCAATGCAGCTTGAGTAAAGGTTATCGGTACCTCACAGACAACATCATTTCCCTGGCGCTTGAATAATGGATGGGCCTTGACTCTTATATTTATAAACAGGTCTCCGTTAGGACCACCCTTCGAGCCTGGATCTCCTTCTCCACGGAGTGAGATTGTCTGACCGTCATCAATTCCGGCAGGAACATTTATTTTCAATTTAACATTATTTCTGAGCTTACCTTTACCGTTACATGCAGGACAGGGATCAGTAATTATTTTTCCTTCGCCCCTGCACACATCACAGGTCTTTGCATTGACAAATTGGCCAAAGGGTGTGTTTTGCTTGATCTGAACCTGTCCTGTTCCATTACAGTGTTGACAGGTACTTGCGTGGGTTCCGGGCTTTGCTCCCGTTCCGGTACACTTGCTGCACACTTCCATTCTACTTATACTGATCTCACGCTCAACACCAAAGGCGGCTTCCTCAAAGGTAATGTCCATTGCATACTTAAGATCAGCACCCTTCTGGGGGCCTCTTTTGGAACGTGACCTTCCTCCTCCGAAGCCTGAGCCACCGAAGAAGGTCTCAAAAATATCACCAATTCCGCCAAAATCGAAGTCTGAGAAGCCGCCGGCTCCGCCAAACCCGTTGGGATCTGTTCCAGCATGACCAAACTGATCATATCTGCTTCTTTTTTGAGGGTCGCTCAGAACCTCATAAGCTTCGTTTGCTTCCTTAAATTTGGTTTCAGCTTCCTTGTTTCCGGGATTGACATCCGGATGGTACTTCTTGGCTAAATTTCTATATGCTTTTTTTAGCTCAGCATCAGAGGCTCCTTTAGCAACCCCTAACACCTCATAATAATCTCTCTTTTCCGACATCAGATTCAACTCCTGTCTAAAACTGTCAAGTCAGCTTTGGAAAAAAACTTTTCCATACTCTCAAAATAAGCCAAAGCTTTTCTACAGCTATGGCATCTTATCATGTACTGACTATTGATATTTATTTAAAAGGGGCTTTAAATACCTAGCTTTAAAGCCCCCAGCAATGCTTTACAATCTTTAGCTCTCTTCAAAATAAATACATTACCTAACGATAATATTATATTTATTTGTCATCGTCAACTACTTTATAATCAGCATCAACAACATTGTCATCCTGAGCAGCTCCTGCCGCATTTTGCTGCCCGCCAAAACCAGCTGCACTTGGATCAGCCCCCGGCGCTCCTCCTGTTTGCTGATAAATCTTAGCTGACACATCATAGAAGGCCTGCTGCAATTCCTCTGTTGCCTTCTTTATTGCTTCGGTATCAGTTCCCTTAAGAGCTTCCTTTACCTTGTTTACACCGGCTTCTATCTTAGACTTGTCATCTGCCGACACCTTATCTCCAAGATCCTTCAAGGACTTTTCAGACTGATACACCAATGAATCCGCATTATTTCTTACATCAATTTCTTCCTTACGCTTTTTGTCTTCAGCAGCAAATTTCTCAGCTTCCTTTACTGCCTTGTCGATATCAGCGTCTGACAGATTTGTTGAAGCAGTGATTGTAATCTTCTGCTCGTTTCCTGTTCCAAGATCCTTTGCAGAAACATGCACTATACCGTTGGCATCTATATCGAAGGTTACTTCTATCTGTGGAACACCTCTTGGAGCTGAGGGTATTCCTGTAAGCTGAAATCTTCCCAGAGTCTTATTATACTGCGCCATTTCTCTTTCGCCCTGGAGTACGTGAATCTCAACGCTTGTCTGACCATCTGCTGCTGTTGAGAATACCTGGCTCTTCTTTGTAGGAATTGTGGTATTTCTCTCTATAAGCTTTGTGAATACTCCGCCAAGAGTTTCAAGCCCCAGTGATAATGGAGTAACATCGAGGAGCAGAAGTCCTGTTACATCCCCAGTAAGAACTCCGGCTTGGATAGCAGCACCAACTGCAACGCACTCATCAGGGTTTATACCCTTGAAGGGTTCTTTTCCAAGATATTTTTTAACAGCATCCTGAACTGCAGGAATTCTTGTGGAACCACCTACTAACAGAATCTTGTCTATCTTATCAGGAGTAAGACCTGCATCCTGCATAGCCTGTCTTGTAGGAACCATAGTCTTTTCAACAAGATCAGCAGTCAATTCATCAAACTTAGCTCTTGTAAGTGTAACATCAAGGTGCTTTGGTCCGGATGCATCGGCTGTAATAAATGGCAGATTTATATTTGATGTAGTTACGCCAGAAAGCTCAATCTTCGCTTTTTCTGCCGCTTCCTTCAATCTCTGCATTGCCATTTTATCATTTCTCAAGTCGATACCGTTTTCTCTTTTAAATTCATCGGCAAGATAATCTATGACTCTCTGATCAAAGTCATCGCCACCCAGCTTGTTATTACCATGTGTTGCTAAAACCTCGAAAACTCCGTCACCAATTTCAAGTATTGATACGTCAAAGGTACCTCCACCAAGGTCATATACCATTATTTTCTGATCATGCTCTTTGTCCAGACCATATGCCAATGCTGCTGCAGTAGGCTCGTTGATAATTCTAAGTACCTCAAGGCCTGCAATTTTACCTGCATCCTTAGTTGCCTGTCTTTGAGCATCACTGAAATACGCCGGCACAGTGATTACTGCCTGAGAAACTGTATCGCCAAGATATGCTTCCGCATCTGCCTTTAGCTTTTGAAGCACCATTGCAGATATTTCCTGAGGTGAGTACTTTTTATCGTCAATTGGGACCTTTCTGTCAGTTCCCATATCCCTTTTTATTGAGATAATTGTTCTTTCTGGATTTGTTATAGCCTGTCTTTTTGCAACCTGTCCAACCATACGCTCACCGGTTTTAGAAAAGGCAACAACTGATGGAGTTGTTCTATTGCCCTCAGGGTTTGCTATAACAACTGGTTCTCCGCCTTCCATAACCGCTACACATGAATTTGTGGTACCTAAATCTATACCAATAACTTTTGCCATATTAAAAAGCCTCCTTAATGTATTTACTTATACCTGAATTATTTATTTTTAATTTTTAGTATTTAGAACTCCATGCTTTGTATATTATCGGTTACTAATTAGCAACCTTTACCATGCTGTGTCTTACAACCTTACCTTTCATTGTGTAACCCTTTTGAAATTCTTCAATAACAGTATTTTCACCAAAGCTATCGTCAGTAATATGCATAACTGCATTGTGTAGCTCAGGGTCAAAAACATTGTTTACTGCTTGAATTGACTCAACCCCCATCTTGTCAAGACATTCCTTTAGTTGTCTCATCACAAGCTCAACTCCATCCTTCAGAGGGCTTCCCTCCAAACCTTCAGCAGCCTTTAGCGCTCTTTCAAGATTGTCAACCACCGGTAATAAGGCACTTATTGTTTCAACCGAAGCATCCAGACTCAATGCTTCTTTTTCCTTTTGGGTTCTCTTTTTATAATTATCAAACTCGGCGGCAGTACGCTGAACCATATTCATATAATCTTCGCACTGACGGGTCTTTTCTTCCAGCATTGCTTTTAGTTCAGCTAATTCATTACTGTTGTCATTTGATGTCTCTTTATTTTGTCCAGTAGTACTTTCAGTATTTGTAGCTGATTCATTTTCTCCGGTTATGTTTACCTCTTCATTTGCTTCTCTCATATTTTTATCTTTTTTCATTACTAAAAAATAACCTCCTTATGTTTTGTGCTATCCATCGCCAATAAGCTTTAAAATCTCCTGATTAATTTTTTTCCTTATATAATTCAAGGATGAAACCACCTTTGAATATTCCATTCTTGTCGGTCCGATGATGCCTATTGAACCGATAACCTGATCATTTACACTATAGGACGCGGTAACCAGGCTGCAATCCTTTATACCTTGTATAACATTCTCATTTCCTATTTGAATTATTATTTCGTCTTGATTCATTAAATTGGAAATCAATATTTCCGACATTAATTTCTTCTCATCCAGAAGACTGAGGAACTCCTTAGCCTTTTGAACCTCCTTGAACTCAGGGAAATTCAAAATATTCGTGGTACCTTCCAGATATATTTCTGGCTGATCAATAAGCCTTATCAGCTCCTCTATGCCATCCAATATCGGTCTCATAAGGTCATATGGCAGAGATGTAAGCTGCTCTGCCTCCCCACTGAGGAAGTTCTTTTTCAGCATTTCCAGCGTAAATCCCTTGAGCTTGTCATTAAGCATATTTGATAACTGTATTAAATAGTCAGGTGTTATCTTCTCCGGAATTCTGATTAAATTGTTCCGGACAATATTAGAGTCTGTAACAACAATAACCAGAGCCTTTCCGGGTTCAATGGGAACAACCTGTACTGCTTTTAGCACACTTCTTTTTATTTGAGGTGTTACAGCCATAGAGGTATACTTTGTGAATTGAGACATAACAACAGAAGCATTCCTGATAATCTGGCTCATTTCATTTATTCTTACTTCCATAGCATTCTTAATATTCTCAATATCACTATCAGACAGATCATTTATTTTCATAAGCTGATCTACATATAATCTATAGCCTTTATCAGAAGGAACTCGCCCTGCTGATGTATGGGGCTGTTCCAAAAAGCCCATCTCTTCTAGATCGGCCATTTCATTTCTAATGGTTGCAGAGCTAAGGCCAAGTTCATGCTTTTTAGCTATAGTCCTGGAACCAACTGGTTCTGCTGTATTAATATAATCATCTATGATAGCTTGCAGTATTCTTAGTTTTCTATCGTCAAGCATGCTTTTGCCTCCAGTCTTTATTTTTGTTTTTATGGTTTGTTAGCACTCTTTATCGTTGAGTGCTAATCATATACTAAAAATAACATTAGCATATTTGTTTGTCAAGTATTTTCACGATAAAAATTGCCCCTTTTTATTGTGAAAATACTTGTGAAAAACCCTGCTCCACTTACCAGTGGTGGAGCAGGGTTTTTAGATAACCGCCTCTTAAGGGCGCATTTATGGCATTAAATTAGAATTACTGTACTCCGCCTTGCTGATAATCGTTAAACTGCTGCGGAGGCTCAGGCAATGTATATCTGCCTGTCTTCTCCCTGTACACCTCAAAATAGTAAACAATTAGAATAAACTGCGCCAATCCGGTAATAAGAGGAGAAACTACGCTTCCTATAACAGGAATTATACCAATTATTGCGCCAAGAATTAAAGATACAAAAGACCCGCCAAGGGTAACCATAATAGTTACACCTAAAATAGGCCAAAAGCTACCGTTAACTTGCTTGAAAGAATTTTTTAGTCCTGTAATAACATCGCTATCCTCAATACATATAGCCGGGAACCACAAGGCCAAATAGTTAAAGAGTACAACACAGCCAATAACAATAGCCACAAAAAACAAAAACATAAGTAAAATACCCAAAACAGGCGAGACCGCTCCGGCAACTACTCCGGCTATAATCACTAGAATAACCGATACTAAACCAATACCGATAGCAAAAGCAATGTTCAGCAAGCCAAACAAAATAAATCTGCCTATGTATTTGGATATGCCTTTGGAAAAGTCGTTCAATTTTGCATTTCCGGTTTCAAAGTGAAGGTTGATAAGTCCATAGGTTGCCGGCTTTACAATAATTGTAAGTACAAGAGATATAAACGATGCGAATGCTGAGGCTGCAATAAGAGTACCAAAATCTAAGCCTAATTTGTTAAACATATCAATGTAATCTAAGCCTCCGGAACCATACTGAATATCCTCCATGATTCCCTGGAAATTCTTCAAAAACTGTCCACTGTTGGCAACAACACCAACACTCCCAACACTGGATATCAGTGCAGGAATTGCTAAGGAAATCAGCAGTGGTAAAGCCAAAAGGAAATTCTTAAAAGTAAACTTGAATGCATTTTCAAGGTGTCTCATAAATACCTCCATAATAATTTTTTAAATAACTTTTACAAGTTATCATTTATATATGCATTGACAAGGCTGTTGAAGCTCGCCATTACATGCTGAGTGATTGGATTTACAGCCGACTCCATTCTGAAGTCATCAATATTACTTACAGGAAGAACCTTTAAGGATGTTCCGGTGATAAAGGCAGCATCAAAGCTGCTCAAGGAGTCAAGACCAATAAGTGTTTCAATAACCTCGTAACCCAACTTTTTACACACATCAACAACATACTGCCTCGTTATCCCTATTAAAATGAAATCTTCAGGAGAGGTATATATTTTGTTTCCCTTGACAAAGAAAACATTGGACTTGCCGCCTTCGGTAATTTTACCACTTTCATTTACCAACAGGGCTTCAAATGCCTTCCTTTCGGTCACAGTGCGCTGAAGCTCCTCTTTGTATCCGGAATGAATCATTTTAATATTTGGATTCTGCCTTTTCTTATCCATGGTGCAGCAGGGCACTCCGCTCTGGTATTGCTCCTGGGTGGGATAATAGAATTTGTTAATAAAAACTAAAATATTCTGCTCCGTCTCATATTGAAGCACAATAACCTTTACGTTGCATTCTGAGAGCTGATTCTTTTCGCAGACAACTTTGATTTGATCCTTGAGATCCTTTTTGGATAGTGACAGCTCTAAATTCAATTTTGACATGGAGTTTCTAAGTCTCGTGAAATGATCTTCATAAAACAAAGGAACGCCCTTAATAATTCTTATTACCTCGTAGAAGGCTTTATAACTATCATCTGAATATTTATCCAAATTACTCGATGCTAAGGCTTCTCCGTTTATAATACATACATTGCCGATATTTTCGTCGAAATTCATTTGAATGCCCCTTTAATAGTTTGTATAATTTGTTGAATTCTGGTAGTTTCTCATTTAATTTTAATTTTAATCGTTTTAATTGTCAATTACTATAATTTTAATCAATTTCATCTAGTGACAAGTTAAAGCTAGGCATAAATTTATCCATAAAGTATTCAACCTCCTGAAGATCAATCTCCTTTATAGTGGCTAAGATCATTTCGCTTGCCTTCTTAAACTCGTTATTCCCTGCTTTCACTTCCTCAATACACTTTATATATGCTGCAATTCTGTCTGCCGCCTTTACCAGCCTCCAGCATTCCACATCATCAGGATTCTTGAAGAAAAGTGAATAATACTCATCAGCCATTTCTTCAGGGAGCATAGATATTATTTTTTCCTTAGATATATCCTCGATATCCTTGTAAATTTTGCTAATTTGGGGATTATAGTATTTTATTGGAGTTGGCATATCTCCGGTAATAATTTCATTGCAATCATGAAACATTGCTAGAATGGCTACTCTTTCAGGATTTATTTCGCCATTGAAATAGGTGTTTCTGATAACAGCAAGGCCATGTGCAATTATTGCCACCTGGAGACTATGCTCCTGAATGTTCTCAGTATAAGTATTCCTCATGAGACCCCATCTATTGATATACTTCATTCGTGATAAAAATGCATAAAAATGAAATTTTTCCTTTTCCATGTTACACCTCCTCTTTATGCTGTAAGTACATTCCTATACCGACAATCACATCCAATACAGCTCTTCAAAGCAGCTTTGTGCAAAGGAATCCGTCATCCCTGCAATAAAATCAATTACCTTTTGCGCGTTGCTTTCATTATCCTGATAACATTTATCTATTATGAAGTTGTAAAACATTCGAAAAATCTTATAATCACTGAATCGCAATCTTTCGATATCCTCAAGGCTCTCCAGAAGGCTGTCAAACAGGCCCTCCAATGTATTCTCAGCTATTTTTTCATACCTTGTTATCTTATCTGCCTTATATATTAGTCTTACATTTTCATTAATAAGCTTCTCCAGGGCTTCCCCCTTTGCAGGACTGAGCTGAATGCAATCCTTGTTATAGCTGTTTTCTACCAGGTCACAAACCAAAGTGTTAATAATCTCAGCATTTGTGTGCCCAAGTTCATTTCTAATAGCCTCAGGTATATCCTGCATATCCATAAGATTTACTCTTACAGCATCCTCAATATCCCTTCCCACATATGCTATCTTATCCACCAGCCTTACGACGCAGGCCTCAAGGGTATAGGGGAGAGCACCTCTATTCTTAATATTGTGCAAGGAGTCAGGGGTTTTGGACAAATCCCGGGTCAGAGAGTACTCATTATATTTTTCACCACAG
Source organism: Bacillota bacterium (assembly GCA_023436515.1). Taxonomy (GTDB): domain Bacteria; phylum Bacillota; class Clostridia; order Acetivibrionales; family DSM-1351; genus Ruminiclostridium. The sequence continues at coordinate 3,656 of JAEZIV010000063.1, read as the reverse complement.
TGAGAAACAATGCCGTCCTTGACTTCAAAGGTAAGATTCAACCCGTAGTTACCGTTTATTTTTTCCTTTGATATTCTTGTAGCCAGCTTCTCAACAACTCTAAGGCTATGCAGCTCATGCTGAAAGCTTGACTGGCTGTTAATTTTCTTCATGCATTTATTTAAAACACGTTCACCGCTATGTCCAAAGGGAGCATGCCCCAAATCGTGTCCCAATGCGATGGCATAGGTCAAATCCTGGTTCAGATTTAGAGTCCTTGCAATAGTGACAGCTATGGAGCCAACATTTAAAACGTGCTCCATTCTGGTGCAAATATGATCGTTTTTTGCATTAAAAAAAACCTGAGTCTTATGTCTCAGTCTTCTGAATTCCATGGAATATAAAATTCTGTTCCCATCTCTCTCAAAGTCGGTTCTGATGGGGCACTTTTCCTCTTGTATGAGGCGACCAAAGGATTCTACACTTCTTGCAGCAAAGGGGCTGAGAGAATTCTCCTGCTGCTCTCTGAGTTTTCTCCACTCCATTCATACACCTCCGGTTTAGTGTTGACGCTTACTCGACTTTCTGCTTAAGCAGTAAGTCAGGAAAATATAAACAGCTGATGCTTTACTATAATATATCATAGCAAAACACCAGCCGCAACCTGAATTATTTAATGCTACTAGCTTCAAGCATCTGACTTATCCATTATTCCACCATTCTCTGGCGATCTACAATACCTGTAATTAATCAGTATTCTATAGGATAAAACGGGCACTAACGGCTACAAAAAACTCCAGACCTATCCGACTTAATACTTTATCGACAGTATTTATCATGGCATAAATATAACCGACCAGTCAACCAGCCGGTTATAGCCTTAACATATATTGCTGGGTAAATGCAATCAATATTGCGACTTTCTGAAAGAATTGCTAAAGAACAGTGCTATTCCACCTGCAATTAATGCTACAGGAATAAATAACTCAGGTCTGATGAATGATGAAATCCTGCTTATAACGGTACATGCCAGAAAGAAAGCTCCAATTCCACCTACTATTAATCCCGAAACCAGTAAACCCTTTTCTCTTCTAGAAAAAATATGCATCTGCAAAAGTCCCACAGCCACAGATATAATGTAAATTGGCCAGGTGTACTCTGCATAATTCCAATTGGTAGATACTTCAAAAATAAACAGCAGGGCTATTGTTGTGATTATTCCCCCTGGAATGAGCAAACCGGGTTTGGAGCCGGTCAGGAAGAATGCCAGTTCAAAGGAAAGACCCACAAGTAACACTATGAATACCCAAAAATCCCAAGAATTGAAATCCAGTATTTTGAAACCAAATAGCTCTCTCAATGCTATGATTAATATACCTACTGCGATAAGCAGCACTCCTATAATACTATTACTCCTTCTCATATAACTCCTCCATTTACCACAATTTTCAATAATTAACTCATACATATTTTACTTGTATAATTCGAGTAATGTCTGAAAAACGAGGAATTAAGTTGAATATTTTGCAAATACTAAATGTATTAATTGGTAATTATTGTACTTGGGAGTTGTAAATGAAGAAATTTAGTATTAATACAAAGGTCCGGATAACTGTTGCCGCAGTACTAATTATTCTGTACTGTTTATTTATTATTGCAAATCACTATAAAGCCATATATCATCCCGAAGCACCAATGCAGGATATTGGCTACCTGCTCTCTAAGGCTACCCTTACTCCCTTAGATTATTCCTTTTTACTAAGTCAAACAGGCTTAGGTAAACCTGCTCTCGATGATTTATTGAAAAAGCCTGACGGAATCACCCGAATTCAATCAATCCAAAAAAACTATTATATCAGGCATAAAATGATAATTGAAAAGCTAAACACCTTCACACGACAGGAAACTCTTGATTTAGAGTGCATCAACAATACTTCCGACCTCGGTATGGCACCCTTGAAAAATGGAGATATACTATTAACTAAGTCAACTCATACTCTTTTTTGGAGACACGGGCACTGCGGGATAGTGATTGATGCAAATAAGGGCATAACTCTCGAATCCCTTGAGCCTGGTACAATCAGTATGAAGCAGGATATTTCCAAATGGCAGTACTATTCAACTCTCAAGATAATGCGCCTTAAGAATGTAAAGTATAATGCTATTGAGAAAGTAGTTCGCTATGTAGAAGATAATCTGATTGGAAAAGAATACAGAATTCTGGCATTTAAGAAAACAGGGAAAGCTGTTCCCGATTATGTAAATTGCTCACAGCTGATATGGCAGGCATTTATAAGTTCAGGTCTTGATTTGGATAGCAACAAAGGAATATTTGTAACTCCTGAGGATATTGCAAAAAGCCCCCTGCTGGAAGTTGTTCAAATAAAGGGCTTTGATCCTGATAAAGCCTGGTAAGGCTTATGCTATAAATGAACTTATGGCAAGAGTTAGAACTGATGCCCCAATGAAAAGGTAATCAAATCTGCAAAACCGATACTTTTTATACCCACTGTTCTTCTTTCTAACGTTAAACCCTCTAAGCTCAGCTGAGATGGCACTCCCTTCTATCCTTTTCACAGAGGATATAAGTAGTGGCACACACAAGGGCAAAACAAGCTTGAGTTTTTTCAAGGGATTTCTGGTATCAAACTCAACACCTCTTGCGGTTTGGGCCTCAATAATTCCATTCATCTCATTTTCAAATATAGGTATAAAACGTAATGCTGTTATAAATGCAAAGGTATACTTATAGGGTATATGCAGCTTTTGAACAAATACATTAGTCAAATCACTCATTTTTGTTACAGTTAACATTAATACCAAGGGCATAGTTGCTCCAACCAGCCTTAAAACCAATAATACCGAAAACTCAAGTCCCTTGTCGGTAATCACAAGATTAAGCGGTAGCTCCAGAATAATGTTACCTGTCCGGATAAAAAATATCTGAAGCAAAAATAAAACAATACCTATTTTAAGGAGAGTCTTTAAAAGTGAGAATGCATTTTTTACTATTCCCGCACAATATGCTACAGCAATATTAATACCTATTATCCCAACAGCCATAATAATATGACTGCTCACGAAGCTACTCAGGCATAATAAAAAAGCAAGAAGCATTTTTGTCAATGGATTAAGTCTGTGTATTATTGTATTTCCCTGTGCGTATTCCAGCATTCCCTTCATAAAAGCTCCCATCTACGCGCATGGCGCGTATACAAATATTACTGCGTGAAACGCAAAATGACCAACCGAATGCTTTTTTCAAGCTAATCTGCCATCTACGCACCAACGCGTACTAAAATAGCTGTATTCCGACAGCAATTTTGTATCAGCTATCTGTTTTATGAAATACAGCTGCTTTTTTCAGAATAGTATCAGTCATCTCATCAACTGAAATCACCCCGGAAAAATCTTCACCCAGCCTAAGGGCAAGCTGTGCAATTTGAGGTGGAGTAAGAGAGGTCTTTCTTAAAATCTCGTCGTTGACCATAACCTTCCTGCATTGGTCATCAGCCAATATTACCCTGTCACCAATAACGACAACCCTTTGTGCAAAATCAGTAACGAGCTCCATATCGTGACATACCATTACAACTGTTGTCCCCTTACTGTTAAGCTCCTGAATAACCTCCATTATCTGCATGCACTCCTTGTAATCGAGACCGGTTGTAGGTTCA
>JAEZIV010000049.1 GCA_023436515.1 Bacillota bacterium | reverse complement strand
CGTGATTTCCCATTGATATTAATTTTCATCCCGGGAAACTATCTATAAACTTAAAGTCCTCATAGGTGCTTTCAATATATGTTGCCCATGAAACATCCCCGGGGATAATAACGGTATCTTCCTGCCTGACCGTCTCCATCCAGTTACTTCTGAGCTTCTCCATGTAATTTGACCATCTTCCACCGAATATATCCATTGGCTTGTCTATGCCCAACGCAAGGTGAAGATCAGCTATTGCAAAGATTGACATAAAATCTCCCATCTACGTGCATAGCGCACAAATATTACTGCTTTCTGAAATGCTCATATATCTTTTGCGCCACCTTTTCACTTATCCCATCAACCTCAAGTAATTGAGATATTTCAGCCTTTTTGACTGCTGCAAGGGATTTAAAGTGTCTTATCAGCGCTTTCTTTCTTGCCTCACCAATGCCTCTAATATCATCCAGCTCGGAATGTATATACCTCTTTTCTCTAAGCTTTCTGTTATACTGCACTGCTACACGGTGAGTTTCATCCTGTATTTCTGTGATCAGTCTCAGGAGCGGCAGGTTTGAGGACATGCTATATTCATTTCCCTTGTATACAAGAGCCCTTGTTCTATGTCGTTCATCCTTAGCCATACCGGCAATAACAAGATCAAAGCCCAGCTCATCCACAATCTGCTGGGCTGCATTAACATGGCCCAGACCTCCATCCACCAGGATTAAATCAGGAAGCTTTGAAAACTTCGTCTGCTCCTGTTCCTCCTCAGCTTCCTTTCTTGCTCTTGAAAGTCTTCTATACAAGGTTTCCTGCATACTTGCATAGTCGTTTTGCTCATTGACCGACTTCATTTTAAATTTTCTATATTCATCTCTTGCAGGTCTTCCCTTTTCAAAAACCACCATAGAAGCAACTATTTCTGTGGAACCGGTATTGGAAATATCATAGGCTTCTATTCTATCGGGGATACATTCCAGCATCAGAAGCTTGGCTAACTGCTTTAGTCCTTCCTCATGTAAAGAAGTCTCTCTTTTAAGCCTCTCCCCATATTGCTTAAGGGATATCTCGGCATTTTGTGAAACCATCCTTACCAGCTTAACCAATTCACCTCTTTGGGGAATCCTGAGGCTTACCTTGAAGCCCCTTTTTGTTGTAAGCCACTGTTCAATTATTTCGCCGTCCTCTATTTCCTGTTGGAGGACAATCTCTGACGGAACAAATTGAACGGTATTGTAAAACTGTTTTATAAAGGTGGATAAGGAATACCTTACATTCTCACTACCCTCTCCCTCAAAAATAAAGTGCTCTCTGCCAACAACCCTTCCGCTTCTTACAAAAAATACCTGAATACACAGATCAGTAGCGTTTTGCGCATATCCGATAATATCTCTGTCCTGTCCGTCGGCAGACAATACCTTCTGCGCTTCCGAAATCTGGACAATGCTGTTTATTTTATTTCTAAGCTGTGCTGCCTTTTCAAACTCCAGGTCATTAGCAGCAGCTTCCATCTGTGCCTTCAAGTCATGTAGCAACTCATCATATTGCCCTCCCAAAAAAGAGCATATTTTTTTCATCATTGCCCGGTATTCTTCCATGTTGACACCACCCTGACAGGGTGCAAGACATTGCTTCATATGATAATTCAAGCAAGGCCTGTATTTACCTACATCTCTGGGGAGTACCAGATTACAGGTCTTGACAGGAAACAGTTTTTTTATTGTATCTATGGCATCATTTACTGCATAGGCGCTTGAGTACGGGCCGAAATACCTGGCACTGTCCTTCTCAACTCGCCGGGTCTTCAGTACTCTGGGATATGCTTCGTTCATTGTTACCTTAATATATGGATAATGCTTGTCATCCTTTAGAAGAATATTATATCTGGGTTTATACTTCTTTATCAGCGTACACTCAAGCATAAGGGCTTCAACTTCGGTATCTGTAACAATATACTCAAACTCCGTAATCTTTGAAACCATTGCCAAAACCTTCGGTGGGTGATTAGCCGAATTTTGAAAATATTGTCTAACACGATTCTTTAGTATTACTGCCTTGCCAACATATATAACAATGCCGTTTACATCCTTCATTATATATACCCCGGGCTTGTCCGGCAGCTTTTTTAGTTCTTCCTGTATATCAAACAAATTAATTCACCTCTAAGCTCAGAGCACCAGATTCTTATACAAATATTATAGTTAGCATCATCTTTATGAAATAATCCTGAGAAAAATTTATTAATATAAACAAAAAGTGGTCTATGCAAAACCAACATCGTTTGCAAAAGCCACTGTTGTTTCATTACTATTGAAATTAAGCTACAATCAGCACCTTAAAATCCAGTGGAAAAATACTCTGAAATTTCTCTGGACGCTTTTTCCTCATCTTCTCCATCAGTGATGATGGTTATTGTTGCCTGTCTCTCAACACCCAGTGATAGCAACCCTAATAAGCTTTTTGCATTGGCACGTCTTTCTCCTTTTTCAAGCCAAATGTTAGAGCTATATTTTGAAACCTTTTGTACAAGTAGAGCTGCTGCTTTGGAATCCAATCCTGAAGGACAGTTTATTACTACTTTATTTGAAATCATCTTTTGCTCCCCCATATTTATACTTCAATTACCCAATTCATATTATACCAAATAAACCTTAAACAAATCAAACTCTTAAATATTATATTGTATTTGGCATGGATTAAGCAAGCATAATAGAGTGATTAATAAGTTTGGGTACAGCTTACCCCGGGAAATAATTACTTTTTGCCCTTCTTCCCAAAGCTGGTGTCAATTATTGTTCCTAATCCATATGAGGCCAAGGCAAATTCGATCAGCACAAAACATATACCATATACAAGAAGGGCAGTATACGAACCCGACGGGATAACTATCAACGGCACAATCTTTAGAATACTAATTAGTATATGACCTACAAAAAATTCAAGGTATATAGCCGATCTGTCGAAGTAATTTCTAAATATAACTGTCCCTAGATATATGCTTCCTATTATTTCGGTCAGTGAAATGATAGTTACATACAATACCGGAACTACCAGAAGAAATATAAGGAAGGCAAGAACAATTGTAAGACTCACCACTACAAGTGCTCCCAGCACCATCCTTCGAGGCAGTGCTTCCCTAAGGGTATAGGACATAAGCCTAAAGCGCGAGGTGAATATTGCTATTAGTATCAGCCCTGCAATAAGTGTAAATAGAGAACTTAGGATTAGAGTGTTAATGATGATGCCATTAGATTTAAACAGGGATATAAAATCGAAGTTAATTGTAACTTTAGTGCCTTCAATTTTAGTATCGGCATCCTTTTTAAATTTGCCCACCGAAACAAGGTTCCCCTTAATCACAGAATCCTCCTTAAGGTGAACTTCACCGAAGGCCGAAACTACATCCCCACTCACATCTCCGTTTATGGAGGTCTTACCGAATACAACTATAATGCTTCCATCTACATCGGCATTAATATCTGCATTCCCAAGCACTACAGTGACATTTCCGCAGCTTGCTCCGGAAACAGTCTCATCCTCCAGAATTATAAGATTACTGATGGTCAGATCATTCTTTGTAGCAGTCGCCACACCTGGCACAAATATAGTCACTATAAGCAAAAACAGTACCAATACACTCAATTTTTTACTCATTTTGATGTACCATTACCCCCTCTGACCATCCTGAAAAACACTCCCTGAACGACAAATAGGAGAATTCCGAGTAAAATATATGCATAATAGTAGGTCTTGTAAACAGATGCAGTCACACCAACTACTGCAATACCTATTCCCTTAGCCATCGTAATTGCAGCTGAGTAAAAGTCCCTTACAATATCTGTTGCCACCTGTACATGACGAACAAATTCAATAGGGTGCTTTATAGCTTCGTACAAAATTCCTCCAAATAGAATAACGAATATGAAGGAGACCGCCATTAAAAGAATATCATAAACAAATGAACTCTCACGATTAGTCCCGGTGTACATAACCGTCTCTTTTTCAATCCTTCTCATAACTTGTAGTTCAAAATTCTCAGGAGGCTCAACTGCTGAATCCTGCCCTATCTCACAAAGTATCTCCTTTAAGGATAAAAATTCTTCGTTGCACTTGCTGCAGACCTTTATGTGCTGCTTGAACCGTGCTTCTTCAATGTCATTTAAATTCTTGTCAAAGAATTTCATCATTAAATCCTGATATTCATTACATCTCATAATACCTCCTCCTTTCTTGCACTATCAAGCTTCTCCTTTAACATAAGCCTAGCTCTGTATAGTCTGTTCTTTATAATTGACATTGGTTCATTTAATACTTTTGTCATTTCTTCATATGACATTCCGTTATTATGAAAAAGAATAATTAGTATTCTATATTTCTCTGGTAATTCGTTTATTGCTTTTTTAATTAATTGAGACCGCTGGTTTTTTATGACTGCCTGTTCAGGTGTATCTACATTACTGGAAACTCCAATAGCATCCTCCAGTGTAACGGTATCCTGCTTTTTTTTCCTAAGGGTGTCCAGACACAAATTAGAAGTAATCTTAACAATCCAGGTCGACATCTTATACTCAGGATTGTATTTGTCAAGAGACTTGTACAATCTGATAAAAACCTCTTGAGAAACATCGTTTACTTCTTCCTTATCCGATATCATCTTATATACAACACTATAAACCAGTTTTTTATATCTAGTAACAATTTCCTCAAACGCACTACCGTCACCATTTATACATCGTGATACCAGTTCTGCATCTGTAAGCACCAAGGCAGGATACACCCCCCTTCACGAAAGGTTAGTTTTAATGGGTAAAATTGTAAAATCCACACCCATTATATAATAGTTACGTTTTTAATATGAAAATGTCTGATAACTATTTTTTTCTTTTACCTCCGTTCATAACGGTTCTGGCATATAATTCCAACTTCTTGTTCACCAAATAGTTTATGGTTCCTTTTCTGAAGGTACCGTCAGAAGTTTTTTCCCCCGCTTCTATTCCCGTAAGGAGCTGTATGCCTTGATCAATTGTTGCCACAGGATATATGTGGAAGAGTTTTTTTCGAACTGCTTCGATAATCTCCTCATTCAATACAAGATTTTTTACATTTTGGTGTGGTATTATTACTCCATGCTTGCCATCAAGTCCCCTTTTTTTACAAAGCTCAAAAAAGCCTTCAATTTTATAGGAAACTCCTCCCACAGGTTGGATTTCACCCTTCTGATTAACAGATCCGGTCACCGCAAGGGATTGCTTTATTGGCACTTCTGACAGACTGGACAAAATAGCATAGAGTTCTGCACTTGAAGCGCTATCACCGTCAACTCCCCCATACAACTGCTCAAAGCACAGACTTGCAGTTAATGACAGAGGGAATTCCTGTGCAAACTTTTGTCCTATATATCCGCTGAGGATTAGAACTCCTTTACTGTGTGAGGTACCACTCAGGTCTACTTCTCTTTCTACATTTACTATGCCGCTTTCTCCAATATAAGTGGATGCGGTAATTCTTGAGGGCTTTCCAAAGGAGTAATCCCCCATATCCATGACTGTCAAACCATTTATCTGGCCTATCTGCTCACCGTCAGTAGCTACCATAATGGTACCATCCTCAAGCATTTCGAGCATTTTCTTGTCTACCCGGTCACACCTTGCAGCTTTTTCACTTATTGCCTGTTTTACATGCTTTGCCTTTACTAATTTAGCTCCGTCATCTTGAGCCCACATGCAGGCTTCACACAATATTTCAACTATATCATTAAATCTGGTCGTTAGCTTGTTTTTATCTTCTACCAGCCAGGAGGCGTACTCAACAACCTTTGCAACCCCGGATCTGTCGAAATGAAGTGTGTTCTCCTTACGGCAAAAGCCGCTGATAAAAGCTGCCAGCTTTAATATATTTTCTTCACTTCTATCCATTTCCTCATCGAAATCCACTTTTACCTTGAAAAGCTTTCTAAAATCCTCCTCATATTCATACAACAGCTGATAAATGGAGGTGTTTCCCACAAGTACAACCTTTATATCAACGGGAATGGGCTGGGGCTTAAGAGCTGGAACAGCAACTACCCCTGCCTGATCCTTCATGTTTTCTATATTTATTTTCTTTGTCTTAAGCACACGATTTATTGCCTCGTATGCCTGGGGATTACTTAGTACATCCTTTGCTTGCAGTATTAAATACCCTCCATTGGCCAAGTGAAACAGACCTGGCTTTATTTTTGTGTAATCCGTTGAAACAGAGCCAAACTCGTTATCATATTCTATCTTACCTATAAGGTTAGGATAGGTAGGATTAAAGTCAATTATAACTGGTGCACCCTTAAGAGTACTATTGTCCACCAGCAGGTTCACTCGATATTTGTATATCGGCGTTTCTTCCTTTTGCATGAAGGGTATGATAAACTGCGGCTGCTCCTCGCTTACCTCTTCCTCCCGGAAATCATCAAGATTATCCAAAATATCCTGCTGGACATTATCAAGGTATTCCATTATTGCACTAAAATCCTTATACTTCTCTTTCAGGTCACTCATTTGAACGCCAAGAGCCAAAAGAGCTATTTTGTTTTCCCATTCTGATACCTTCTGTCTTGTATCCTTGTCATTACTTTTCAGCTTGCGAATGATGTCCAGAGTGTCCTGCTGCAATATAGTGGTTTTTTCATTTATCTCTTCCTTTATATTATCATCCAGGGTTTCAAACTCTTCTTCACTTATGGTTTTCCCCTCAACAATTGGCAAAAAGTATATTCCGGAGCTCCCGGTATTAACCTTAAAGCCATGGGCCTCTGCATCCTTACTTAGTTTATCCAGAAGCTCATCCTTCTTGCGCTCATACTCTTCCATTATCTCAGCCTTTTCCTTCTCATACTGGTCGTTATCGAAGGAGTTAACTATTTCCTGCTTTATGACCTTTACAAAGGCTTCCATATCTGTTTGAAATTCTTTACCCCTACCCGCAGGAAGGCTTATAGCCATGGGCTGATTGGGTTTGGCGAAATTGTATATGTAGCACCAGTCGTCGGGAACGCTCATATTTGCAGCCGTTTCACTTACAATCTGTTTTGCAAAGCTGGTTTTACCTGTACCAGTAGGTCCAGACATGTATATATTGTAGCCCCTCATTTTCATTTTAAGGCCGAATATCATTGCTTTTGAGGCTCTCTCCTGACCGATAATCCCTTCGAATACCCCCAGCTCTGCTGTACTTTTGAAAGGAAATACAGCTTCGCTGCACCTGTAGTCCAACTCTTTAAATGTAAGTTCCTTTGGCTTCATTATAACCTCCACAAGACTCATTTTATTAAGAATAATATTTGGGCTTACTCAATAATTATAGGCTGTCTCAACCGTCCAAGCGTCTCCACATAATCAAAGCATCCTCACCGGTATCGGTATAATATCCCTTTCTTATTCCCTCAGCTCTAAAACCGTATTTTTCATATAATTTCTGAGCAGGTATATTACTGTTTCTAACCTCCAGGGTAAGGCCTTTAATTCCGTTCAGCCGGCATACCTCCAAAAGCTTTTCGATAATTCGGGAACCTGCACCGCTGCGCCTGAATTCGGGATGTACCGCGATATTTGTAATGTGTCCCTCATCTACAATCATCCACATTCCACCGTATCCTATAACCTTTGTATCAGCTACTGCCACAAGGTAAATCGCCAGCTTGTTTGTTTTTAGTTCCTCTGTAAAGGAATTTCTGGACCAGGGAATTTTAAAGCTCAGGTTTTCAATTATTAAGACCCCGTCCAAATGCTCCTCAGTCATCTGTATTACTTCAAGATTGTTAATCATACCCTCTACCTTTCAGTCCGCTCCTTCTCTCTCTCAGCTTGTGACTTCCTGAGATAGAAGGGTTTCATATCATAGCAGCTCTGTAC
>JAEZIV010000450.1 GCA_023436515.1 Bacillota bacterium | reverse complement strand
GGTTTATACCATAAACGGCTATGATCTGTTCAAGGGCGAATCAGAGGTTTCCGGAAGTGCCATAAACATTGCAAATCCGGATAATTACCCTAAATATCTGCTCCCCAATAAAACCTACTATGTTCAGATGTACACAACCCTGGCTGCTGACAGAGGGGTTGTCAACGACAGCCTTAAAATGTCAGAGAAGTCTTTGGTGACAAGCTTTACAACCTTATCTCCCGAGGGCCGTGATGTACCTATCCCAAAGCATCTGGAATGGGTAAAGACCACAGTAAATCCCAGCAGCCAGTCAGGGCCCGCCAATGCTGAAGTACAGATAAGGTTTGACGATCTAAAGATTGACTGGAGTAACTATACCTCAAGTCCACATGCAGATGATGCGGTTATATATGATTTATATATGAGTACAAGATCGGAACCTACCTCCTTTAGAAAAATCGGTACAACGGATTTGGCGGGAAATGTGGGGGACGTAGCTTTTACTAAGCAGACCCTCGGTGGCACAACCTGGGTGTACGCTACTATTAATAAGTTCAATAATATTAATAACCAGGACGCCTTTGGTGAATACCTTGCTCCAAATTCGACCTATTACTTTTATGTAAAGGTCAGGCTCAAGCTGATTAATGAGCACGAACCTAAAGAATCCGTTGAAACGGCTTTACTTCCGGTAACAACACCAACAGGAGAGCCCACGGTTCCTGAAGATAGTGAAAGAAGGCCTCTTGCTCCCGAGGACTTTAAAATAGCTGTTGATTCAAATGGTAATCGCATGGTTACCGGACAGACAGTGACCTTTGAGTGGACGGTGAGGGAGAATGCTGCAGCCTATAGTCTTATTGCGACCTCAATGAAGGTAGCACCAAATACAAAGGCAGACGACCCAAATATTATTCAGGACCCTGTTTATAAAAGCTATATAAGCATATTCGGAAACAAGGATAACAACAGTGATAATAATTCCTTCAAGCTGACACTGAATCCAAATCTGAATCCGCTTCCAGGTAATTTTACATATGATCCTAAGACAAAAAAATGCAGATATACTATAGATACATGGCTGTACCCAAATAAGCTGTACTATTTCAGCTTGAATGCCGAGATTGTTGAGGCAGGTAAAACCAGATCCAGCGTTTGGATTTCAATACCTGTGACAACATCACTTATAGAGCCTCCCTCCCAGCTCAAGGTCGTTAGCGACTGTGAGCTTGGCTTTTACTGGTTTGATACAACCTATGATCTTACCGCGGATAGCTTCAGTCTCAGGCTGAAAACATCAAAGGAGAGCAGCTATACTACCTTGACTAAGTCACAATATACAATTGTGAAAAACGGCAGTGTTTATTATGGACGGCTATTAAAGCTAAAGCCCAATACCGAGTACAATATTCAGGTAGTCCGTACAAGGGATAATGCGGTGATGAGCAGTCTGACCAGGAATACAAGAAATGATTATTATCAGATTGACGTAAGGTGGCAGGGCTATGCAATTGATCCCTATTCAGGCTTTGAGCTTGCTATCAGGACAGAGGATGACAGTGATTATCTTGTTCTGAATAATTCTGTTGATCTTGAGCAGTATGTTGACATAACGACCCATACCTATCCTTATTATGTAGAGAAGAGCAACAGTAACCTGAATACAAGCTACTATACCTATAATGCCAGAATAAAGCTGGCGCCTACAAAGCTGCCCGACGGTTCAATTGAGCACAGGCCTTTAAAGCCCAATACCAAGTATTACATAAAGGTTCGTGCAACCAAAACCGACGCATCGGATCAGACTGCGGTTACACCCTCCAAATATATAGGTCCTGTTAACACCAGAACTGAATTCAGTCAGGAGGACTATGATGACGAGGATGATAATACCGGAATAGTAGCAAAGTTCCTTGACATGATAAATAAGCTGGAGCAGGAGGTTTACTGGGATATCAGCAAAAAGAACGGTGTCTCCAACAAGGTCTTTGTAAAGGATGAAAGAATTATTAATTTACTGCAGGGCTTCGGGAACTTCACCTATACTGTAGATATTTCACAAGGTCCGGCTTATGTTAACAGTGACGAGGTCTACCTTGCAAAGGATATATTAAAGGCTATGAAGGATAACAACAGAAGCCTGGTTATCAAGGCCAGAGATATTGAGTTTACTATCAGGCCCGACACCTTTGATGCCGTAAATCAGGAGGAGTTCAAAAATGCAGCAGGCTTTAGCGGGTCAAAGGATGTGTATCTGAAGATAAACAATACACAGAGTGCAACGGTACAGCCACAGATACCCTCAGGCACAGCCTCGGCCTCAAAAATGAATATTTTGTCAGCTCAGGCGGTGGCAAGTAAGCAGACCCGAGGAGATATTAATGCTCTGATCAAGGACAAGCTATATAATGATGTCTCGGGACTAATAGCTCAAAAGCTTGCAGTAATAAAGAATCCCAACAACACTAATCTGGGCGGGGATGCAAAGGCTATTCAGACATACCTGAACGGGCTGCTTGAGGAAATTAAAAGTGAGCTGTCCTACTATCTTGAGGACACGTTAAACGGAGTAGGCTATACAGCCGGAGTGTTCTCCCAGAAGTATAACATTACTAAATTCAGCTCGGGAATGGGAGTGAGAATTCCTTATAAGGCTACAGGCAAGGTTAATCCATACGTACTATATGAGAATTCAACAAACTGGCAGAAGCTGACGCAGAATCTTAAGAGCGAAGATGGCTATATGAGCTTTTTTGTGAACAGTACCGGTAAATATACTTTATTATCCTCGAAGGATGTTGCCGACACCATTTCTGTGGATAATGCAGCTAAGCCATATATATCCAAGTTCTCTCAGAAATATGATTTAGCTTCGGTGTTTGCGGGATCTGAGACATCCTTTAACTCTGATCTCAGTGTCACTGTCAGGGAGGCGGTTCTATTATACGAACTTATATGGGAAGACAGAGTGGACGCTCAGGTCGACATTAAGACCAAGGCCAAAGCCTATGGTATAGATAAAATAATTAATGTTACCAATATTTATAGAAATCTAACCCGGCAGGAAACGGCAGCGTTGGCTGTTAAGCTGTATTGTGAAAGAAGCGGAATAGATTATGACCGGCTTAAGGCAACCTATTACAAAAGCATTGCGGATGACAAGGACATTCTCGACAAATACGCCGTACCGGTGTATATGTCCCTGCAAATGCAGCTGATGAGCTTGGATTCCTCTTCAAAGTTCAATCCTGGAGCTGCAATAAACAGAGCCGGAATTATTGTTGTAATTCAAAAGATGTTAGAACTATGATACCTAATAGAAACGGAGATATACCATGAAAGCAAAAAGGGCAATGGCAGCGATATTGGCGGCAGCAGTATTTATAACATCATATGGATTTTCAGGGGTTTCGGCTGCAACGGGAATACCCACCCAGCCGGCTCCAAGCAAGCTGGCTATTTCGCCCTTGAACCCCAATACCGAGCCTGCTATCGGATATAGCAGCTCTGACGGTGGGGCCTCGGGCTTTTATACCGATATTGGCTGGGAGAGGGTTGATAATCCCCAGGGGATAACTGTTACGGGTAAGTATGTCAATATATATCTGGAGGAATCAGCCAAGGGCTATAGGACACAAAGGGGGGCGGTTTTGAAGGAAAAGGACCTCCCTGCCGCAACCTCTCCTGTAAGAATGAGAAATCTGAATTCCGGTACGGTATATAAGGCCAATGCAAAAGCGTATTACGAGTACGCCGACCTTAACAATGTAATAAAAAAATCAGATGAGTCCTCATCTTCAAATACTGTAAAGTTTCTTACAGATATAAAGCTTCAATCCTTGACTGTCAGTACAAATAAAATAAAAATCATTTGGGATGACGTTTGGAATGAGGGCAAAAGAATAAACTATAAACTGTATGTTTCTGAGAATAAGGAGTTTACAAATACACTGCCTATTTACATATCTGAGGAACAGATAGGAGCAGTGAATGCACCGGTAATAGTGGATCAAGCCAATGGCTCCCTGATATATGAGCATACGGTTAAGGATCCGGGTAGAGTTTATTATGTAAAGGTTGTTCCTGATATTTCAGATCCTGAAATACAAAGGAATGAATCCTCAAACATAGTTTTGACCAGCACATATATTCTGGCAAAAACTACAAAAATGTCTACAACTGATGCCGGAACTATCTGGAGGTTGGATTGGAGCCCTGTTGTAGCCGGAATTTCAAATTCAGACATAAAGGTTCAGTATCAGATTGATAAGTACGTGGGAAATGTGCCAATACCTATGCTCATTGAGGATAGTACTACAACCTTTATAACTGTTCCCGTTGACGAACAGGTGAGTTACTACATCATACGAGCAATTGTAACCAAGGGGGGACTTCCCTACTATCCCGATAGTGTAAAAATTGTTTCGGACAAAATAATTTTGAAAGAGGGTGAGGTTCCTGCTTCCCCCCCAATGCCTGAAATTGTTGAGTTCTTTAAAGACTCCTCAGATGCATACATTATTTCCTACAGCGATATCCTTAAGCTAGATCAGACTATTGAGTTCAAAGGCCAATTGGGAACCGATACTGCCACCATATTGTGGAGAGTGCCAAAAAAGGCTGATGGAAGTGTGGATACAGAGGTCATGTATGATATCTGGCTTATTGAGGACCCTGACAAAATTGATACTCCCCCCGATGAGACAAAAATTGCTGAAGACTTTGTGCCTGCCGAAGCAAATTTTATCAGGGATGTTGCCGATGATAACAGAACCATCGGTTATAAGTACAAGCTTACAGGACTTAAACAGAATCATACCTATTACTATAAAATAGTTGCAAAGAAAAATTTTGCTGAGGAAGTAGACGGAGTAATTCAGAATGTGGAATACAACTCCTACCCTGCTTTGAAGGTGGTTATCACCCTCCCCGGAGGTGCGATTGACAGACCCTTACTGCCTTCAAATCCCCCTCTGGAGATCAGGTCAGAGAATAATAAAAAGCTGATTACCGATGATAGTGTTACAATACAGCTTAAAAACCGCTGGTATGAAATGTTCAACAAACCACCTTATGCAAATACCGGTAAATGGTATTATGTTAAGACAGATAAGCTGTCCCTTAACGATACGGTGGAATACAACCCCGTTACTACCCCTCCTGACGGTAAAACCTACAGAAAGGTGTCCTATGATAAGGGAGTAACTCTTTATGTAGGAGTTGAAGAGTATTTCGAAGGAATAGATATTAATCAGATAGATAACTACAAGCTGGAAAAGGTACCTGTTACCCCAAATGACCCTACAGAGGACCCGACCTTGAATGCCCCGGAAAGTGTGACAAACAACACTCCGAACTATGCAAAGCACAATGTTGTCATCCCTGTGGAGCAGCTTAAGCCTAATACAACGTACATTCTATGGGTAAGGGCTGTCAGGGATATTGGGAATGGAGAGGAGCCGATTTTCTCTGAAGTCTCTAATCCGATAGTTTTTACGACTAGTCCGGCGCCTACACAGGTAGTTGAAAAGCCTATAGTACCGGCTTTTAATTACAGTTTTACCGGAGATACCTATGTGGATCTGGGCTGGAACTACAAGGAAGGGAATACCTACCACATAAAATACGGAACAGTGGATGATGTAACTAAGGCAACAGGAAATGTAACTGTTACCTCAGAGCAGATAAAGCAATCAGGAGTTAACTACGTCAGAATACCCGGTCTTACGGCAAACACACTCTATTACTTCTGGATACAGGCAGAGGCTTTTAGTGAGGACAGAACTTTGAGTGAAAAATCCGAGTGGGGCGATTCTCTGCCCTTAAGAACCTTAAAGGATGTGCCTCCTTCTACACCAAGAGGCTTTGGAGTAAAAAACACTCTTGATGCTATAACAAAAAATACTATAACCTTTGAATGGATTCAGGAACCTGGACTTGAGTACATTATTGAGGTGGCAGGTGGGGTAGATTACAAGGAGCTTAAGCAATATAAGGCAGGAGCGGTTACCGAATTCAAGGTGGACGGCTTGAAATCCAACTTCAGATACTTCGCCAGACTCTATGCTTATGACCCTTTAAAGAAGCTGACCTCAATTCCGACGCAAAGTATTAGTGTTAGAACACTGAGAAGCAGTGATGACTACGACTCCGATCAGGATGTTGATAATGTTATATCCGGTGAGTACATTGAAAAGGCCCCGACAGTAGTGGGTGGAGTATGGGTAGTTAAGGTTACAGGCGTTAATGCAGACAGGCTTGTGGAGGTTATTAAAACTGACAGAATACTGGATTACACCATTGATGTATCAAAGCCACCTAGCACAGCCAGCAGCATATCCCTGCACATATCAAGAAAGGTTTTTGATAGGCTGGAGCAGCTTAAGGAAAACCTCGAAGTTAAAACAGCTGTAGTTTCTTATAACTTCAGGGCAGGGGTTTTATCTGGTGTAAAAAATGAAAATACTCAAAAGGAACAAATTTATGTTATAAACCTTACGTTAGTACCACAGACTCCGAACTCAAGAAGCAATGAGCTTCTTATAAGGCAGCCTCTGGCCCAGATCGGGATAACCCTGGATAATGGTGTAAGTAACATAGCCATCGATAAACTATGGACACCGTTGATTATAAAGTATCCATATTCAAATAGAAGTGATTATACAGAGGGAAAAACCCTTGGTTATATGTATAATGCTTCGAGAAGCCTATGGGAAAAGCAGAATTCCTCCAATAAATATGACCCTGATAATAATATGGGAATTCTGAGTATTCAGACTGCTACACCCGGGTTATTTGCTATGGCTGACAGAACAAGTGGGATATATGATGATATATATGATTATGAGTATGAATCATCAATTGTTAATGTAGCCTTTGCCCACACTTTAAAGAGTGTAAACGGCAGATTGTTCAGGCCCGAGGATAAGGCAACTGTTGGCGAAGGGATCAAGCTTATATTTGATACTATTGACAACTACAGCTATGACAACGGATATTTGGAAGCCGCTGTTAAGGCCGGCTTCATCAAGAGTGGAAAGACGGCAGGGAGCACTTTGACAAGGCAGGATGCCGCCCGTATGGCTGTTGTTCTGTACGAAATTAAGTCAGGTACAAAGGTGAGGGGAAGCAACTCGGCGGTATCCGGCTATAGCGACTATTCTAAAATTGATAAAGATAATATTGATAAGGTTGCATTTGCCGTAGAAAACGGTTTTGTTCCAAATATTTCAGCCACAACCCTTGATCCTGCCGGAGCAGTAACAAGAGGTGAGCTTATGTACATGATTGAAAAGGCGTTGGTGCTGGTGGGTGAAATTGAATAATAGGGGGACATCATGAGGAAACAAACAAACAAAATAATCCTGGCTATAATTTTTTCATTGCTTATATCGACCCTGCCTATTCAAGGAGTATTTGCAAACGGAGTCAAGGTAGTAAGCAAGTATGACCAGGGAAAGTATCTTATTACCCTCACAAGTCAAGAGAAGGGGAAAGGACTTAAGATAGTAGCAGTAAGTCCGAAAAACGGGAAGACAGTCAATGTTACCTACTCCTTGGTTAAAGGGGGGAGCAGCTCGGCAACTGCCGAAATATCAGAATATATGGTGATAGCTCCTTTCAGAGTTATCACTACAAACTCTGATAACCTGAAATTCAGGCCCTATAGCGATATAATTAATACAGAATATGACGAATACGTGAGGCATCTTCACGACAGCGGAATAACTGTTGCCTTCAGCGAGGCGAAGTATAAACCCGGAACAGCAATCACAAGGGCTGAGCTGGCATCCATGCTTGCCCTGGCTCTAAATCTGAAGCTTGACACAGCTTCGAAGTCAAAATACAGTGATGTTGACAAGCATTGGGGTAAGAAGTATATAAATGCTGTGGTTACAAAGGGCTTGATGACGGCGCCTAATGGTAAGGCTTTTAAGCCAAACGACAAGGTGACTGTTGCCGAAGCCTGCACCATAATATCAAAGGCCTTCAAGTTTAAAACAAATACCACAGGTGTTTATACAAAGCTGAAGAGGAATCAGTGGTATTCGGATAGTGTTCAGAATATATTTAACTTGAAAATTTTAACACCAAAGGATAGTATATATAATTCGTTTAAGGAAACTAGCAATATTTCAAGAGGAGATTTTTCAATCATGCTCAGCAGAGCACTTTCAACCTATTAAGCTCCAATTTTTCAGGTATTTAATGTTAGGGAAATAGACAACTAAAAATGTATATCACTTTTTTCGAAGGGCAATAATTTTATTATGAAATAAAGTTATTGCTTTTTTTCTGCCGAAAAGCCACTATGTGTCTTTTCATCAGTGTTTTTGAACGAGCTAGGCTCGTAGATTGGAGA
>JAEZIV010000073.1 GCA_023436515.1 Bacillota bacterium | reverse complement strand
GCATACGATAACCTTAGCGCCAAAATAAATCCCGAGGATCCAAGCGGCTTAAATAGCCAAGGCGGCAATGCTGCACCCTCATCAGTTACTGAAAGTACAACTGAGCCAACAGATACAACAGACGGGGTAAAAGCTGTGGATTTTACTGTTATAGATAAAGAAGGCAACAAGGTAAAGCTCTCCGATTTGTATGGAAAGCCTTTAATAGTCAATATGTGGGCTTCCTGGTGTTCTCCCTGCCGAGATGAGATGCCCCATTTTAATAAGCTTTATGAGGAATACAAGGATGAAATCAATTTTATGATGGTGGATCTTGTTGACGGTCAGAGAGAAACAGTTTCTAAAGGTAAGAAGTTTATCGAACAGGAAGGCTTTAAGTTTCCGGTATACTTTGATACTGAAGAGGAGGCAGCCTACACCTATATGATTAGCTCAATTCCTACCACTTTCTTTATCGATAGTAACGGATATATCAAGAGGGCTTTTCAGGGAGGAATGGATGAGGAAAAGCTAAGAGGTTATATTAAGGAAATTTACAATAAGTAGCCTTATCTGTCAATTTGAACCTTTGAATTTAACCCTGAAGCTGTCTGAGAACCTCGCCAGGTTTCTCTGTTGACAGCTCCAGGGTTTTTCCGCTTTTATCGCCGCAACGCCGGGCATACTCTTTGGCTTGCAGGAAAGATTATGTGTTAGGCAGCAGGTTCTGTACTTTCCATAAAATCCTGATTCAGCAGCAACCCTCGCTTTCACTGCTGCTTGAACAGTCACAGCTGGGTTCGCTTCCTGTAAGCCACCCCTTGATAATTGCATAGGCACAGCCCACTCCCGGTGTAACTTCAAGGGCATGAAAGGGACAATTTTTAGCGCAAGCTCCACATTCCATGCAGCTATCCCTATCATTAATTTCTGCATTTCCATTATGAAAACTAAACACTTTATGTGGACAAACCTCAATACAACGTTTGCAGCCCATGCATTTATCAGAATTTAGTTTTAGCGTAGCTACATTCCTTAAATATCTATGCTTCATATGACACCTCCTAAGCACTTATAAAGCTGTTAACCAACAAAAGTAAGACTCCTAGAGCTATTGTTATAATGATGGCAGGAATAGCTATTCTCATCTCCTTTAAAACACCTGAAAAGGAGGTATAGGTTGAAGAGCCTGTAAAATTCATTGCATAGTAGGCAGAAATTGATGGCAATACAAGAATATATGCAAATTCTTTAAGTATACCAAATGCAGGAGAGGTAATTCCTCCATTCATCAACACTACCGTTAAAGTCCACAGAAGACCTAACAGCCAACCCTTCCACGCAAAGGCTCTGCCGGGAATCCAGGGAAGCAGGACTGGTGTAAAAAAGCAACCGGTCAATATAGCTCCTGCATATGCATAGAAGTCAACAACTCCAAAGGGGTTGGTCACAAACAGGTTTAATAGAAATAGAATTCCAAATATCATTAAGGACATCTTGAAGGTTGCTGCCAACTCTACAGGAGTTAATACAAGTCGGTCCTTAAAAGTAAACTTGACCGTTCGCATTTCATCGGTAGCTTTCATACCCGAGCTGATAAACTCTTTGAGGTCACTTGCTCTGACTGGCCCATATATAATCTTGAAGCCTGTGCTTTTTGTTACCTCGTGGGCACTAACCCCCGGGGCCCCAAGTTGAGGCAATACCAACGTTTTGGAGGATACGATTTTAGAAAGCTTAGTCCTACCGATACGGTTAATAAGCTCTTTTGTGCCAAAGGTCCCTTTCCCCGCGGCGCACCAAACATTGATACCCTTTGTATCCAGTACCAGAACCCAAACGTTTAGACCCTCCAGTTCCTTTCTAACTGCGTCGAAGGTTAGCTTATAATTTGCAGTTACCAGAACGTGGGTAGACTTATCAGGAGTTCCTATGGCGTAAATACCGGGATTTATTTTATAATCCATTCTCCCAATACCACATCTGACCTTCAATGTGCCTAAGTTATCCTGAAGACCCAAATTTGTTGATACCTGAGGTACAAGTCCGGCATCAGTCTCCAGATCACCAATTACCCAGGAGTCACCTTTGCTGTATTTTGTTATGGGCTCACAGGAATCTTTTTTATCTCCACTGCAACAACAGGCTTTATTATTGTCATCGGCAGGCGATAAGTCAGTATGCCTGGGTATCTTTACTTTGGGCTTTACCCTTACGGTTTTTGGTTTCGAATCCGAACCACAGCAGCTTCTATTCTCCATATTATCTCCCATCTACGCACATAGCGCGTACACAAATAGTAATCAAAAGCACGATGGACAACCGAAGGTATTTATCACACTGATACACACCGGTTAAGAACAACAATCACTGCTATCTGAGCCTTCGCCTTGAACAGCAGTTAAGCGATTGAGCAGGTTCTGGGCATAACGTGCCCCTTCGGTTGATATTGAATAATAGGTCCATTTTCCTTCATTCCTCGATGCTACAATGCCGCTTTGAACCAGAATCTTCATGTGATGTGATAGTGTCGATTGTCCTATATTCAGTTGGTCCAGGAGGACGCAGGCACACTTTTCCCCCTTCTGTAAAAGCTCAAGTATTTCCAGCCTGTTCTCATCACAAAAGGCTTTAAACACCTTGGCATTATGTAAATGCTGGGTATTCATTGGTCACCTCATATCTAAATTATTCGATTTAATAATATAATATGCATCAAATCTATAAATGTCAATATGAAATAGCAAGTATCGGGAAATACTTATTATGTTGATACCTTGATAATTCAGGAATTGAATAATTATGTCCTAAAGAGAAGTACTTCTAAATATTAATAGATTTCTAGAAATGATTTAAAATAGTATAGCTTGGACTTCACCATTTTTAACTGAATCAGTTTTCAGACAAGAAAAAACCCTGGAGCAGCTATGAAGATGAAATCAATCTTCCTGTGCCGGCTCCAGGGTTAACTCTATATTTTCTCTGCCATGTTCTCTAAAATATTCGCTGCCGCTGTCAATTCCTCAACAGATGAGGCTATCTTTTTAAAGGCTTCAGCCTGTGCCTGGAAAATGGAGTTGGATGTCTGTACCTTTGCTGATATATCTTTTATTGAAGTATTTGTCTGCTTTAGTATTTCATTTATTTTTTGGATTGAATCATTAGTTAAGTTTGAAAGGGAACGGATTTCCTGTGCAACAACACCAAAGCCCTTTCCGATTTCACCGGCCCTTGCAGCTTCGATTGATGCATTCAGTCCAAGCAGGTTAGTCTGAGAGGATATGTGACGAATCATTTGAACAATGCTATCTGTACTTTTGGCGTTTTTTTCAGTCTCCAAAGCATTTTTTTGAATTTCATTATTCATATCCGAAATATTCTGTAGCTCAGAAGACAACTCCACAATTGATTGGGATATCTGCTGCAATGCAAGGGTTTGGTTCTTATATGCATTATGTAGTTCATCACTTTTAGCGAGGCTTTTTCCAACAAGTACACAGCCAACCACATTGCCTTTGGATTTTATCGGTATAGCATAGGACCTAAACGGTTTGCCATAAACCTCCTTAGGTACAACTTTAATGATAACTTCACCGGTACGAATTGCCGCACTTGCCGCACCACCCTCGGGGATGGGCTCACCAGGATTAAGCTTCAGCTGAAGATTTGGGCTGGACTGATTTTTAAGGTACATCTCTCTGTTTGTTATAGCAATAGATGCTTCATTGTCGAATAGAATAGAAAGATAAGGAAGTACAATGTCGAATGCATTGAGAATTTCATTATCGGATATAGGTGTTGTCATGGCAGTTACCGCCTTTACTAAAAATATTAGCTTATATTACAAATTATAGAAGTAATAAAAAACAAAGTCAATGACATAAAAGCTACTAATAAGGCAGTAAAATACATATATTGATATAAGTAGATTGTGATGGTGTTGAATTTGAGTAACCTTTTCTCTTAACCATACAGAATTACTATTTTTTAGGTCTTACAACATATACATCATCATATGTTGTCCAATGGCCAGTAGAATCAACTATTTTATATTTAACTCCAGATACTACATCATCTACATTTTGAACATATCCAAAATAAAGCTGCGCTTGTCCGTCTCCACTTGTCATAGAGCCTCCTGTTATTGTTATACGTATATCTTTATAACCTTGTGCTCTAAGGATAAGCTCCCCCCCAATCTTCTCAATTCTTTCGTACATCTGATTACTATTTCCGGTATCCCATTCATTAATGGAAAGGAATAATATGTCGTCACTGTATTCAGAGTTATTTTTTTTATACCAATCAACAAAAGTCTTTGGAAGTGTCTGAGGAAGTGTGCCCGACCAAAATGCTTCAGTAATTGTTGTTTTATCATAACTAAAAGGTTTATTCTTTATTTCAATAACATTTTTTGAGTAAATATCTGTTAATGTAGTTGCTGGGTCAGAAGGTTTTACATAAACAGGTGTAGTATTTTCTCTATTTGATGTAAAGAAGTTAATATAATCATTGGTCATGCCCTTGTAAAATGTTTCATGTCCAGCTCCAATATAGACATTGGCTTGAGCTTGTCCCCCTGAGCTTTGGAAAAGCTTTTTTGCTTTTGGCCATTTATCTGGATATTCTCTTACAGCTAATAATTTGTTAACAATTTCCTGCTCATATTCCGTATCTAAAAGGGAGGGGTCATTATCGTCAGCTGAGCCTACATATCCAAGCTTTGCTACATTATTATAAGCAGATAGGCTAAAATTCTTCCCTGTTATTTCTTTAAAGTCATATGTACCAAGAGGATATATCATGTTATATCCACCTGCCTTACTAATAGGTGGAATTGGAAAGCCTGAGAAGCAAGCGGCCTTAACTAATTCGGGATACAGAAAAGCAAATCTGTTTGTAAAATCACCAGATGCAGAAAAACCCCACATGAAGATTTTTTCTTCCATTTTCCATCCATTATTCTTTAAATATTGATTGGCATGTTTTATCATGTTAGCCACTTGCAGGTCAACTCTGTCCATGGGCTTAAATACGTCGTTATATGTACCAGCTTCTTTCTTAAGTTCATTCAAAAAAATGGCGTTTCTTGACAGAGCATGTGTGTATACCAATTGCCCATTAATAGAACTCTCGGGTCTCACTAATATAGGCACGATTCTTGGGAGTCCAAGCTCGTCAGCAATTGAAGCTGAGTTTCCCTCGGCAATTTGATATGCCTCCTTAATATGAAAACTTAAATCATCTCCTACTTTGCCCGTATTATGGGTTTCAACAAACAAATAATTCTTTTTCCCTTTGTTCTTTTCAACATTAATCTTTTTGGGAAGTACTAAATAATATGGGTAATTAAAACCTTTATTTGGTTCAGCAGGTACATAGATTATTTTCTGCCCATTCTCAGGGATTAACTTTGGCAGCTCACTTGTTTTAAATTTAATAAGTATCCTGCTTCCGTTATTAATGAAAAGCTTTAACGTGTAATTAGTATTATAATCCAGAAATGTTTCTGGTAATAGCTTAATAAACCCTTCTTCAAATAATAGCTCAGTATCTACCTTGTTGCTGTTCTTTTCTAATTTATGTCCATCAATTATGTCTGGATTTATATTAATTGTATCCAGATTAAGCATTGGTTCTAATGAATCAACAATTCTTGAATATGTAATATTCTCTGTACTATTTATTACTGAGGATACACTTACTGTTTTAGTTTTTGAGTCCCATTTGAATTTAGCTCCAAGTGCTTCTGCTATCTTTTGGATAGGTGCATATTGAGAGTTGTTATATTGAAAAGTTTGTATATTTGTCTTTTTTTCATTCACTACTACACTTGAATAATTTTTATACACCTCAATTTTTTCAAGAAGACTTGCGGAAAACGTATAGGTTGTAAGCAAGCATAGAGCAGATAGAATGGAAATTATTATTAGAATTTTTTTCATTAGATATCTCCTTGTCATATTTTTGTATTACTAAATAAAAATCAAAGTGCATCAATTAACATAAAATGTATTAAATAATGTAGGTATTATACTACATTTGCGAAAATTTTTACATATAAACAAGGAGATTTGCTTTGAGATTTATTCATGTGATGAACCACGCAGTTGATAACAAGAAGGGATACCCACTAATAGGCTATCCCTTCAATACTCTAATAATAGGTTCATTCTCCTGTCCAGCTCTTTCATAGCTTTGTTTTTCAAAGGAAATCAACGTTCCTGATTTTATTCAACCTAAATTTCAAATAAAGAAGGAGTTTACAGAATGTGTATCGAATAATTTTATTATACTACTCATACTAATAAAACAGGAGGATTGCCATTTGAACTTCGTAAAAAGATTTGTACTACTAATACTATGCTTAGTAATGACTTTATGCACTTTTACATCTGCTGTCAGTGCACAAAAAGTAATCAAAGAGTCGGACATAATATGGGTGAAATATGACGGAGTTTATTCTATAGGTGAAGGCCTGTTAAAAGTATCTCTTAATGAACGATGGGGAATTATTGATACGAAAGGGAAAGTAGTATTGCCGCCTAAATACAAGGAAATATATCCTTTTGAAGATGGATTGGCACCTGTAATGAAGGAAGATACTAGTTATCAATATACATTTGGCTTTATTGATAAAAAAGGAAAAGAAATCATTCCTGCAAAATATGATCAAATGCCTGAATTTTCAAATGGAGTTGCAACGGCAAGAGTAGACAAGCAATGGTTTCTGCTTAGCAAATCCGGGGTAGAAAAAAAGCTTGATTATGATTATGTACATTCATTTAGCGATGGCTTAGCTAGGGTAAGCATGGGAAGCTACCCGGATATAAAATATGGGTATATTGATAAAGATGGAAATGAGGTAATACCCCTAAATTATAGCTTTGGTGATGATTTCAGTGAGGGCTATGCAGCGGTTCATATGGGTGAAAAAGTTGGCTTGAATCATTTATATGGTTATATAGATAAGACAGGTAAAATTGTTATACCTTTAAAATTCACTAACGCACAACCCTTTATAAATGGAGTTGCTCAAGTATCCAATGTTCCGAAGTATGGTTATAAGGATTACTTTATTGATAAAAAAGGCAAAGAACTCTTTGTGAACAAATATGATAAATTTTGGAGCTTAACTAATGGACTTATGGTAGTAGGTAAGGGTGAATACACAGAGGCGAGATATGGTGTTGTTGATATGAATGGAAAAGAAATAATTCCATTAAAGTATGATCTTATCAGGTTAAATGAAGGGGATAAAGTTTACATATACGTTGAACAATATGGGGCGGATAGAAGTGCTTATGGAGTTAAGGCCGGGTTATTTGATCTAAAGGGTAAGCAAATAATTCCGCCTACCTATTATTCCATAAGTCCCTTAAGAGAAGGTTTAATAGGTGTACGGAAAACTGACCCTTACCGAAATTACTCTGGTTTTGTTGATGTAACAGGCAAGGTGGTTGTACCATTAAAATACGATATAGCCTTTGAGTTTAAAGATGGTATAGCCCAGGTGGGAAAAGGTCAGTACAGCAATGTTAAATATGGGTTCATAGATAAGAAAGGCAAAGAAGTTATTCCAGTCAAATACCCTCGAGCAGAGGCATTAAATAATGGATACTGTGTAGTAGGGGTTAAATCGGGGAGTGGTATTTATGATTATAAACATGGTATAGTAGATAAAACAGGTAAGGTTGTAATACCAATTAAGTACGGTTTTATAACTGTACTTGATGAAAATCATGTGCTCATACCTAACGAAGCCAACAAAAAATATGGAATCCTTAAAACTTCATAAAATGATACTACTAAGAATACATAGTTTGTAATATAAAACAGCAGCTTTATGCAATAAACACGTATGCTTTTAGCCAAAATCAGAGATTGATTTCATTGATAATCATTAAATAATTATTTGTGAGAGAAAATTTTTAATTATAATTGAAACATAAGTTAAATATTGGGACATGTAGAGGATAGTGGTGAGGAAGAAGTTAGAAACGAAGATGCCTAAATAAATATCTCCTTTCTGGTCAATACTTAGATTCTTAACCAGAAAGGAGTGCTTCCTATTTGTCGAACATGAAATTCATTACAACGTGGCGATTCTCAAACTATCTGATGAAACTACTTTGTGAAAACACCACATATAGTCTCGTCGGAATCAGCAATTTCCTTACCGGCAACATCACCAAAAAATTCATATAAACGGAAGCCTATGGGCTTAAGCTCTGATATCAGGGATTCCTTTGTAAAGAAATGATCCCATATGTTATAGCAATTTACGGTATCTTCGGTTATCACAATAGTCTGGCACAATTCTGTTTTATCTTCAAAAGTATTCCTTTTTAGTGTATTTGTAAAGCAAATGGTTGGTCAATATAGAAAACTATTATAGCTGAAAATTATCATTGAAATAACACAAAGCTTACGGTTATTGTTATTTGACATACAAAGAGAACATAAATTTGATCAAGAATAAGCTGGAATATAAGGATAAATTCCGTTATTGTCCCCTGTTTTAGGGTATATACATAGTGTTTATGGGTATGCAGGTATTAACGTAAACTGCAACTAAAAATCTAGCTCCTGGGAGGGAAAATAAATGGAACAAAACACACAGCAAAAATGTAAAGCCGGCGATTCAAATCAAATCACTCGTGAGTATTTCGATTCAATCTTACTGGAAATGAGGCACATTGACTCGGTAATACCGTCCACCACACTTGATCTTTATGGAGAAACCTTTTCAACACCTGTAATGACAGCTGCATTGTCACACCTGGACGGATGTCGTCCTAATGGCTCGGTTGAAATGGCAAAGGGGGTCTGTGCTGCCAAGGCTGTAATGTGGATCGGTATGGGAGAAGAAGCCGAACTTGAGGGGATAATTGCAACCGGAGCCAGGACAATAAAAATTATTAAGCCTCATGCTGATAACAAGGTGATATTCAAAAAAATTGAGCATGCTGAAAAGAACGGTGCCTTTGCCGTTGGCATGGATATTGATCATTCCTTTAATCGCAAGGGGCAATATGATAATGTTCTGGGGCTGCCAATGACGGGTAAATCCTTTGAGGAAATCAAAAGCTTTGTAAATGCAACAAAGCTGCCCTTCATTATTAAAGGTGTGCTTAGCGAGCAGGATGCCTACAAATGCCTTGAGGCCGGAGTGAAGGGTATTGTTGTATCACATCATCATGGCATAATGGATTTTGCTGTTCCACCGCTAAAGATACTTCCCAAAATTGCAAAGCTGGTAAATGGCAGCATACCAATATTCGTTGACTGTGGAGTTTCAAATGGAATGGATGTTTTCAAAGCCCTTGCTCTGGGTGCAACAGCAGTATCTGTTGGACGGGCGCTGATGCCTCCCCTCAGTGAAGGAGGAGCTACCGGGGTCGAGGATAAGATAAGGAGCATTACAGAGGAGCTTGCCGGGGCTATGGCCTTTACCTGTTCAAAGGACCTAAAGAGTATAGACCCATCGGTTGTGTGGACCAAGTAAGAGGCTGACGGCTTAAGCCCATGTTGACACTGATGTGAACTTTATAAATAAAGGGATTTGTATGAGAAGCAAGCATACAAATCCCTTTTTGAAGTACGCCATGTGTCCAGCGAAGCTGGAGCACGCCAGTCGTTCTTACGACAAGACAAAAGCTAAGAGCCCAGTTCGAGTATTTTAGTTGCTATATTTTTACGAAACTCAATATCGTGCTCGACAAACAGAATGGTGGGAGTATATTCTAAAAGCAGCTCTTCTATCTGCATACGAGATATAACATCGATGAAGTTCAAGGGTTCGTCCCAGATATGCAGGTGAACCTTTTCACATAGACTCTTGGCAATAAGAACTTTTTTCTTCTGCCCTCCGCTAAATTCGGACATATCCTTTTCAAACTGTATTCTTGAAAAGTCGAGTTTTCTGAGAATAGCCTTAAATAGGCTTTCGTCTATAGCATTTTCCCTGGCGTAGTCGGTTAGATTACCTGTCAAATAGGAGGTATCCTGTGTAACGTAGGATATTTTAAGCTGACTGGCTATTCTGAAGGTGCCGGTATACTCAAGGCTATCCCCGCAGATCAGCTTTATGAGACTGGATTTTCCTGCTCCGTTTTTCCCGCTAAGGGCTATTCTGTCACCTTTCTCAATACTTAGATTTACATTTTGGCAGGCAGCCTTTTCACCGTAAAAAATACTTACTCCCTCTAATTCCACCAGCCTTTGGGCATGATGGGAAAGCTGCTGAATTTTTAGCTTTTCAGAGCTCTCAATATTTTTCAGGAGCTTGGACTTTTCTTCTATGGCAGAGTTCTGTCTTGCTTCAATAGCTTTTGCGCGGCTCATCATTTTTTTAGACTTTGCACCCTGATAAGATCTTCGGCCAATGTTCTTTTCACTTATAGTGGGATCAAAGCCTATTTTCTTTGCTTCAGCCCTATCAGACCAATCTTTTGTGCGTCTGGCGGCGGCAGTAAGGTGCTTTATATCCCTTTGAAGCTTTTCGTTTTCGGCCAGCTCATAGCTGTCCTGCATTTCTTTGTTTTGCCACCAGGAGGAAAAGTTCCCTCTTTGGACTTGGATGTTTGTTTTGTTTATTGATAATATATGATCAACACAATTGTCCAGAAAGGCTCTGTCGTGAGATACCAGTATGAACCCCTGCTTTGAACGAAGATAGTCACTGACAATTTCTCTGCCCTTCATATCAAGGTGGTTTGTAGGTTCGTCAATTAACAAAAAGCTGTTTTCCTTGAGGAATAAGGCAGCCAGAAGTAGCTTTGTCCGCTCACCGTTTGAAAGAGTACTAAAGGGCCGATATAAAACGTCTTCGGAAACCTCAAGGAGAGATAATTCTCGCATAACCTCCCAATGAATGTAATCGGGACAGATCTCTTCGATAATATCAATTGTATTTAACCGGCTGTCTTTTACCTCGAAAGGAAAGTATTGAAAATCAACACTGGCGGATATATTTCCGCTATATTCATATTTGCCTAGCAGCAGGTTAAGAAAGGTAGTTTTACCTCTGCCATTCCTGCCTGTAAAACCAAGCTTCCAATCAGAATCTATCTGAAAGCTTACATTCTCAAAAATATTATCGTAGCTGCCATCATAAGCAAAAGTAAGTTTAGAAACATTTATTAAAGACATAATGTCGCCCTCCTCGTATACGGAATCAGTAGCGCCGGCGTACCAGTGTGCCCTTATTGTAAGCTTCAACGTTTTTCGTGGGAAATAACAAAGCCACAGGAAAGGAAATTCCAGTGGCTCAGAATAAACAAACATATAGAATATGATTGATAGAATATAATGAGCAAAAGAATTAGGTTAGCCTTCCTGCAATAAGCACAATAAAACAGACGGTATGTCCGCCGGAGCTCTGTAACTTAAATAATCTGCAAGAAAGGTCTACTTCATCTTTTCAACTCCCATCATATATACTGTAAACAATATAGCATAATGACCTTTTAATTTCAATAATACATTACTAATATAACCTGCTATTACCAGTTATGTCTGACTTTATTGATAAAATATAAGAATAAAGCAGAGATATAATTACACCGGCTGGAGGTAGGCTCTCACCTTATCAGCCGTAAGAGGGAGGCTGAAAAGATAGCCCTGGCCAAGTCGGCAACTCATATTTCTGAGTAAAGCAGCCTGCTTTTGAGTCTCTATACCCTCAATTACAATGTCGAAACCAAGGGTAACTCCAATGTTGATTATTAACTTCAAAATTTCGAGATTATTGGCGTTATCTTCTATATCCTTTATAAAGGAGGAATCAATCTTGAGGATATCTATAGAAAGGCCTTTTAGCAATCCTAATGATGAATAGCCTGTTCCGAAATCATCCAGGGCTACCCGAACGCCTATAATCTTTAGGTTCTTAACAATTTTGGAGGTCAGTTCAAAATCCAGCATCACACTTTCGGTAATCTCAATTATTACATTTTCAGCCGGGAGAGCAGCTGCCTCGAGAGTATTTTTTACAGAATTCAATATATTCGAATGAGCTAGCTGATAGCCGGATACATTAATGGATATCATCACATCGGTTCCGGAATTCTTCCACTCCTTGCATTGTCTGAAGGCCATCTCCATTACCCACTCGCCAATAGGGATGATTAGTCC
>JAEZIV010000431.1 GCA_023436515.1 Bacillota bacterium | reverse complement strand
GCAAGGGAGTGGTTTCCGTCTCCTACAGCGAAGAGAAGCACCTCCTGGCTGCTTTCAATACCATATTTACTGCAGAATGCACCCTTATCTGAAAGCTTGGATAAAGCGGCTGCAATGGAGCTCAAGTCATCTTCGGCAGATACTTTGTAGCCTTTTATATGTCCACCGTTCATCATAAGCTCAAAATCATACAGCTTTTCAAGCTGGGATGCCTTATCAGCAAGTGGCTCAATGACTGTCTTTTCCGGGTCATCAATTAGCACCATAATATGGGGGAGCTCTATAGGGGCATTTTGTCTTATTTTGATGCGAGGTGGCAATCTGTCCAGAACCGTACCCTCTGTAGCTCGGATGAGGGCTTTGGACCCCTTTGTATAATCATAGCACTCAAGATCAAGGGCAAGCATTAAACCCATTCTGGAGGCTGCATGAGAGGTTTTTCTGTCCACCAGAATGAAGCAGCTGTCAAGCTCGGCAAGTACTCCATTCTCAACATAGCCCTTCATTGTTGAATTAATCCCTTCAATTCTGGCGTCGCTATCTCCATCCTCCAGATAGACCTCCGGGAATATAATGTTCAACGTGGAGGGAGTTCCTTTTGTAGCATTCTCAACCTCTTTCCAATAATCAAGCTCGGAGGTATACTGGTCACAGGCTACAACTGCCCACTTGCTTAAATCCACTTCGGGTCGGGGAAGCATAATTTTTGGTATATGTACACCAAGCTTTGAAAACTCATTCGATAAATTTGTCATTACATACCTCTACAAATCTTAATGTTTTATCAAGTTACAGTATTAAATCTCAATAATCACAGTAATTTTACATTAATATAAGTTTTTAGTCAATTTTCAGTGATAAAAAAAGACCAAAAAATTGAATAGTCTGAATAATATTGATTGCATTTTTTAGATTGAATTTAGAAATAATATGATCAATGGTTATATTTATGAGTCAATTGACAGGAGGTGGAGGAATGCTTAAAAAATACAGCAAAATTTTGGGACTCCCGGTTATATCCGCTAAAGATGGGCTTAAAATAGGAACTCTCAAGGAGGTAATTTTCTGTAGCAGCAATAAAAGTATTCTTGCCTTCCAAAAGGAAAAGGGCAGTTATCCTGTCAAAGGCAGTATAATCTTACTTCAGAATTTGCTTAGCCTTGGGAACGATGCACTAATTGTGGATGATCCTGATAATCTCTTAGAATACAGGTGCTTTAAAAAAAAGTATCAATATCAGGATAAAAATCATTTACGAGGTCTGAAAATTTTTACCCACTCAGGAGAGGATCTCGGTATAGTTCAAGACATTCTATTTGACTACAGGACCGGTAAGGTTGAAGGTGTTCAGGTTTCTGACGGTATAGTACAGGATATTTTACTGGGGAGAAACATACTTCCGTTTTTTGGGAGGATAGAGATTGGGAGTAGCAATATTTTGGTGGAGAACGAGGCGGTTGAAGAGATGATTAGTACCGGTGGTGGCTTAAGAAGTCGACTGGAAAATTAATATTATACGAAGAGGAGGAAATATTATGATGAGAAATTTCGCCAGGGGTTTGGTTATAGGTGGACTAATTGGGGCGTCACTGAGTATATTGACAAACCCCGAGATAGTTGACCCTCATATGAGAAAAAAGATGGTCAAATCGGGGAGAAAGATTTGGCGTAGATCAAATCATGTTTTTGGAGACATGATGCACATGCTCAGATAGGGTAGCAAGTACTAAAAGCCGAACAACTGCTGTTTGGCTTTTAGTTATTCAGGAGGATAATTTTGAAAAACCTTAAAAAAACTGTGTTCTATATAATTCTACTTATAATTGCAATTGGTCTGATTTGGTTTATATATTTTTATAGTGATAAGCTTTTTAAGATCCTGACACCTTTTTTTATGGCTGTTATTATTGCTTATGCCATATATCCCTTGGTGATCCGGTTTGAGCGTATGGGGGTCAAAAGAGGCTATTCGATATTAATTGTCTATGTGTTTACCGGCTTAACCCTGGGGCTGTTTATATTGTATATGATGCCCCATGTTGTGGCAAATGCAAAGGAGCTCTTTAATACGCTTCCTGACATTGCCAACAGCTATCGGGAGCTGTTCAACCAATATATTTCAAAAATAAAAAGCAGCAGGTGGCCCAATGAGGTTAAGAATATAGTGTTTGGTGAGTTGAATGTGGGAACGGGAGTAGTTCAGAGATATGCAGCTCAGGCAATGAAGAAGTCAATTAACATACTGGCATCCTCAATCGGAATTCTGTTCAATCTGGTGTTATCAATGATATTGGCCTATTACTTTCTAAAGGATATAGATAACATAAAGAAATCCAGCCTAATGCTTGCACCTAAAAAGATGAGAAATGAATTAATAAACATAGGAAGGGAGCTAAATCAGATAATCACTAACTTCATAAGGGGACAGCTTACTACAGCCTTGATTGTGGGGGCTCTCGAAACTGCAGGCTTATATCTTGTCCATGTAAAATATCCCTTTATACTTGGGGTGATAGGAGGTATAGCCAATATAATTCCGTATTTTGGGCCTGTGCTTGGAGCGATACCTGCTGTTGCGCTGGCTTTGCTGCAATCTCCCACAAAGGCCGCCTTGGCAGCACTTGTCTTTATCATTGTTCAACAAATTGACAATGCTTTTATTTCTCCGAGAATAATCGAAGGAAAGCTGGGGCTTCACCCAATAACCACAATAGTAGCAGTACTGGTAGGAGGGGAATTTTTTGGTATTCTGGGTATGCTTTTGGGGGTGCCTGTTACTGCAATGCTTAAGGTTTTGGCAAAGAGAGCAGTGGACATTATTGTTTAGCTGCCCACGAATATCAATAAATACCTTACATTTCTTATATTTGTGTGAGATAAT
The DNA here is from genome assembly GCA_023436515.1 of Bacillota bacterium. GTDB lineage: Bacteria > Bacillota > Clostridia > Acetivibrionales > DSM-1351 > Ruminiclostridium. The sequence continues at coordinate 11,652 of JAEZIV010000431.1, read as the reverse complement.
GCTACATAAGCAACATCAATTATTTGCCGGGAGGAAATTATGAGATTAACTAGAAAGCAGAAGAGACAAATCGTTGTCGGAATCGCTATAGTACTTATATTGTATGGAATATTGGATAAGCTTTTTCAATTTAACATTGATAAAAAAGTTATTGACAACGTGAGCCTTGTATTAATGGTGCTTGCTTTTGGTCTCCTTTTCAGCCGTAGCAATGATAAAAAGGAAGAGGCAGCTGATGTTGATAAGCAGGAGCCTATGAGTCTGGACCAGGAAAGCAACAATGCTAAAGAAGAGGCAGCTGATGTTGATAAGCAGGAGCCTATGAGTCTGGACCAGGAAAGCAGTATTGCTAAAGAAGGGACAGCCGATACTGAAAAGCAGGTTCCTCCGAGTCAGGACCCTGAAAGCCTGTCGGAGCAAATGGCTCTTGAAAATGATCTGATTAAGGATCAGGACAAGGGTGCAACAAACAACGAGGATACAAGGAATGATCTGCGCTCTTGACAGAAGTAAGCAGATTTTATATCATTATTAAAAGAAAAGGGCAATGAACAAGAGGAGTAGGAAGTTGGATTTCCATAGAGAGGAGCCGGTGGGTGAAAGGCTCTGAAGTCAGCTTGCCGAAGGTAGCTTGGGAGCTCTGCACCGAAAAATCATTTAGATAGAGTAGGCTGCAGCGGGTGTTCGAACGTTATTCGATTAAAGATTCCAAGCTTCTGAATAGGAGATATGATATGTCTGCTAATTCGGAGCTTCGAAATTTTGGTGGTACCGCGAATTATATGCTTCGTCCAAATACTGGACGGGGCATTTTTGTCGTAAGAGTGTTTAAACAGGTAGGATTCCATATATCAGAAAGGAGAGGTATCCATGGATTTATATGAGATTTTGTCTCTTGTGGTTATAGCTGTAGGCTTTGCTATATCTTACATGGCGAAAGCAATAGTTAAAAAATTTGGCTTAAAGGAAAAGCAGGAATGTGAGAATTCGGCTGAAATGACCGAAGAGGAAATAAATGAATATAAGCAAAATAAGGCAGTTTATAGGATGAAGCTCACCGGATTGGCAATCTCAATTCCGGGCCTGGTTCTCTTTATACTATCATTCAGATGAAGGATAATTTGGACAAATAGACAAAATGAAAATGGAGGATTTAGATATGGATGAACAGCAAAACATAGCAAAGCAATATGACCCCGGCCAGGTTGAAGACAGATTATACAGTAAATGGATGGAAGAAGGCTATTTCCATGCAGTTCCTGACAGCAGCAAAAAGCCTTTTACAATTGTGATTCCGCCGCCAAATATTACAGGACAGCTGCACATGGGGCATGCGCTGGATAATACACTTCAGGACATAATTATCAGAACAAAGAGAATGCAGGGCTTTTGTGCTCTATGGCTTCCAGGTACCGACCACGCAAGCATAGCTACCGAGGCCAAAATTGTTGATGCAATGGCAAAGGAAGGAATTACAAAGGAAATGCTGGGCCGTGAAAAGTTTCTTGAAAAAGCCTGGGAATGGAAAAAGATATATGGAGGCAGAATTGTTGAGCAGCTGAAAAAGCTTGGCAGCTCCTGTGATTGGGAACGTGAACGCTTTACAATGGATGAGGGCTTGTCAAAGGCTGTTCAGGAGGTATTCCTAAAGCTTTATGACAAGGGCTTGATTTATAAGGGTGAGAGAATAACAAACTGGTGTCCCAAGTGCAATACCTCCATATCTGATATAGAGGTTGAGTATGAGGAACAGGCAGGTCATTTCTGGCACATAAAATACCCTGTTAAGGATAGCGAGGAGTTTGTTACAGTAGCTACAACCCGCCCCGAAACAATGCTCGGAGATACTGCTGTTGCCGTTAATCCCGAGGATGAAAGATACGCTCACCTGATTGGCAAAACCTTGCTTCTGCCCCTTGTTAACAGGGAGATACCCGTAATTGCAGATTCCTATGTTGACAAGGAGTTTGGTACCGGCTGTGTAAAGATTACACCGGCCCATGACCCAAATGACTTCGAGGTTGGACAGAGGCACAAGCTCCCCCAGATAAGAGTTATGGATGATAACGCCATAATGAATGACAACGCGGGGCAGTACAAGGGCATGGACCGATATGAAGCCAGAAAGAAAATGGTACAGGATTTGGAAAGCCTCGGCCTGCTGGTTAAAACCGAAGGACATACCCATAATGTTGGAACCTGTCAGAGGTGCAGAACAGTAGTAGAACCGTTTATCTCAAAGCAGTGGTATGTTAAAATGAAGCCTTTGGCTGAACCTGCTTTGGAGGTCGTAAGAAATGGAACTATAAAGTTTGTCCCTGAGAGATTCTCAAAGATATACTACAACTGGATGGAGAATATTCAGGACTGGTGTATTTCAAGGCAGCTCTGGTGGGGACATAGAATTCCTGCTTATTATTGTCAGGAATGCAGGCATATGATGGTTCAAGGCAGTGATCCCGATGTATGCCCGAAATGCGGAAGCAGCAGAATAGAACAGGACCCCGACACACTAGATACCTGGTTCAGCTCTGCCCTATGGCCCTTCTCTACCTTGGGCTGGCCAGAAGAAACCGAGGACCTAAAATACTTCTACCCCACAGATGTATTGGTTACAGGCTACGACATTATATTCTTCTGGGTCGCAAGAATGATATTCTCCGGTATGGAGCATATGCAGCAGGAGCCCTTTAAGTATGTATTCATCCATGGTATAGTCAGGGATTCTCAGGGAAGGAAGATGAGTAAGTCCCTGGGGAATGGAATAGACCCTCTTGAGGTTATTGCACAGTACGGAACAGATGCTCTTAGGTTTGCCTTGACAATCGGAAACTCTCCTGGAAATGATCTGAGATTTTCCTCTGAAAAGGTTGAATCCTCGAGAAACTTTGCAAACAAGGTATGGAATGCCTCCAGATTTGTATTGATGAATTTCGATGAGAACCTGGATTTCAGCAAGGTGGACAGAAATAAGTTTACTGTTGCCGACAAGTGGATACTGAGCAGGATTAATACCGTTACAAGGGAAGTAACTGAAAATATAGATAAGTTTGAGCTTGGACTTGGCTTGCAGAAGGTTTATGACTTTATTTGGGAAGAATTCTGTGACTGGTACATCGAGATGGTTAAGCCCAGACTTTATGACAGAGAGAGCGAAGGAAGGCTGGAAGCCCAATATGTGCTGAACTTCGTACTTGGAAATGCCATGAAGCTGCTCCATCCGTATATGCCCTTTATCACAGAGGAGATATACACCCACCTTGTGAACGACGGAAGAAGCATAATGATTTCTGAATGGCCTGTTTATAATGAGGAGCTGAGCTTTGAGGCTGCCGAGATAAAGATGAAAATGATAATGGATGCAATAAGAAGCACAAGGAATATACGTGCTGAGATGAACGTTCCTCCATCAAGAAAAGCAAAGCTGATATTTGTTGCTGCAGGAGAAGACGAGCGAGCTACTCTACTTGAAGGGACCTCCTTCTTCCAGAGGCTTGCCAGTGCTTCAGAGATAGCAGTTCAGGCTGACAAGACAGGTATTCCGGCTGATGCAGTAGGTACTGTAATTGCTGGGGCTGAAATATTTATTCCCTTAGATGAGCTTATTGACATTGAGAAAGAAATAGAGAGGCTTACCAAGGAAAAGTCAAATCTTGAGGGCGAGCTGAAAAGAGTTGATGGAAAGCTCAATAACGAAGGCTTTGTTGCTAAAGCACCACCTAAGGTTATAGAAGAGGAAAAGGCAAAAAGAGAAAAATATCAGGATATGTACAATAAGGTGGTTGAGAGACTAGAAGGCTTGAAAAAATAAATTAATGTAATATTCGGGTAACAGATTTCAATTTTAAAAATATAATGTATTAATAACTAAAATCTAGAGGAGCCTTTCTCTAGATTTTAGTTTCTTAAAAGCTTTTAGATCAGTTGGATGAGGTAGCTTTATGCCTGAATATTACCAATTAATTAAACCAAACGAGTACAGGAAAATGGTTGTGGGGACAGATACCCTTGTTCCTCTGGATAATGGTACCTATACCACTGCTGTTAATTTTGACAATGCGGCTACTACTCCGGCTTTTCATTCGGTTGTAAAGGAAGTAACCGACTTCCTTCCCTGGTATTCTTCCATTCATAGAGGTAGGGGTTATAAATCAGTTATATCCACCGACACCTATGAGGCGGGTCGTGACATAATAAGCAAGTTTGTAGGGGCAGATAAGGCTGCGGCAATTATCTATACCAAGAGTACGACCGAAGCCATAAACCTTCTGGCCTGTTCAATGAAAAATAACAATGACGGCAGGGATGTAATAATAACTACCTGGATGGAGCATGCGGCCAATGATTTGCCCTGGAGAGATGCTTTCAGGGTCGAGTATGTGGAAACAGATGCTTTTGGAAGGCTTGATCTCAATGACTATGAAGCCAGGCTTAAAAAGCACCGGGGACATATCAGGCTGGTTACGATAACCGGTGCGGCAAATGTGACCGGATACCTGAATGATATATATTCATTGGCAGTGTTAGCACACAAGTACGATACTCAGATACATATAGACGGAGCACAGCTGGTACCACATGTTCCTGTGGATATGAAATCCGCAGGAAATCCCGGACATATTGATTTTTTATCCTTTTCTGCCCATAAGCTATATGCTCCCTTTGGAAGCGGAGTTCTTATCGGACCAAAGGCTGCCTTTGAAGAGGGAGCCCCCTACTGTAAGGGAGGCAGTGCTATTAAGCTTGTAACCCATGAAAGAATATGGTGGGAGGAGCCACCGGCAAGGGCTGAAGCCGGAAGCCCTAACCTGATGGGAATAGTGGCTATGCTGGCTGCTATTAAAACACTTAATAGAATTGGTATGCAAAATGCATATGAACATGAAAAAAAGCTTTTGGATTACGCCTATGGCAAAATGTGCGTCATACCAGATATTCATCTCTATAGCCGTCCCGATAAACAGGAGTCCATAGGCGTGATTCCATTTACCATAGAGGGAGTACACCATTCTCTGGTTTCTGCCATCCTATCCTACGAGGCAGGGATTGCAGTAAGAAACGGTTTTTTCTGTGCACATCCCTATTGCCAGCGACTGCTGGGCTACACCCCTGAGCAAATTGAGGCTTTGGCTGACAGTCACGGACTCTTTCCGGGACTTGTAAGGATGAGCTTTGGCCTATATAACACATTTTTTGAAATTGATAAATTTATTGAAGCAATAAAATATATAATCAGTAACAAGAAATTTTTCGTGCATAAATATAGTAATTCTAGAGGTGCTTATAACATCAGAAATGAGGTTTAATAACTCTGAATCTCCGGCTCCACCAACACTGTTGGTGGATTTTTTCGTTGAACAGCAAACTTCATAAACATTTTAGGTTTTATATTGTAGTCTTTTATAATGTAGCAGTGTAAAAAAGAAATGAAATATGATAAACTATGGAGTGATACTTATAGTTGCTTATGACAGATGGAGGAACAAATGACGCACGGTTTTGTTAGAGTTGCAGCAGCAGTGCCAAGGCTGAAGGTTGCAAATTGTGAATATAATACCGGGGAAATAATTAAACTTTGCAAAGCTGCCGAAAGGGAGCAGGCACAGTTTGTAGTATTCCCGGAACTAGCCATCACAGCTTATTCTTGCGGGGATCTGTTTTTACAGAAAACTCTTCAGAGTTCTGCTGTAAAGGGTTTGGAAACAATTCTCACTGAAACGGAAATGCTGGATTGTGTTATAATTATTGGGATACCACTGGTTGTAAACAGCAGACTGTATAACTGTGGAGTTGTAATAAAAAAAGGAAAAATTTTAGGTGCTGTACCTAAATCCTTTATACCCAATTACAGTGAATTTTACGAGAAGAGATGGTTCTGCTCAGGAATAGGCAAGAAAAATGAATATATTAAGCTGTTGGGCTTTAATGTGCCCTTTGGAACAGATGTGCTTTTTGAGGCTGAAAACATGAGTGGCTTATGCTTTGGGATCGAGCTTTGTGAGGATCTCTGGGTTCCGGCACCACCAAGTACGGCTCAGGCTGTAAGCGGTGCGACTCTGCTGTTTAACCTTTCGGCAAGCAACGAAATAGTGGGTAAGCATGAATACAGAGTTAATATGGTTAATATGCAGTCAGCAAAGTGTGCGGCTGCCTATGTGTACTCATCCTCAGGACCAAATGAATCTACAACCGATCTTGTGTTCGGAGGTCATGCCCTCATAAGTGAATATGGCTCCACACTGGTTCAGAGGCAGAGGTTTTCCTTTGAAGAGCAATTAGTTATGAGTGATATTGATATAGAAAGGCTTGTTAATGAAAGACTGAAAAATTCAGGCTTTACACATGATACGACAGATTGCTCCTATAGAAAAGCTCTATTTACTATAAATGAACTTAAGACCGATAGCTTGCTGAGAAAAATCGACCCTCATCCCTTTGTGCCTTCGAACCCTGAGGCACGGAATATCAGGTGTGAGGAGATTTTTAATATTCAGACCTCAGCATTAGCTAAAAGACTCAAGCACACTGGTATTGAAAAATGTGTCATCGGTATTTCGGGTGGATTGGATTCAACCCTGGCACTGTTGGTTATAGTTAAGGCTTATGAAAAGCTGGGAATGGACAGGAAGAATATCCATGCCGTTACAATGCCCGGCTTTGGAACCTCCACAAATACCTTGAACAATTCCTTGGAATTTATGAACCTGATGGGGGTTACAAACCTTCAGATTGATATAAAGGATGCCTGTCTGAAGCACTTTAGAGATATAGGACATGATCCCGAGGTATTAGATCTGACCTATGAAAATGTTCAGGCGAGGGAAAGAACGCAGATATTAATGGACCTGGCAACAAAAATAGGCGGTTTGGTTGTGGGGACCGGGGATTTGTCGGAGCTTGCACTGGGCTGGTGCACCTATAACGGTGACCATATGTCAATGTATGCTGAAAATACAGGAGTTCCAAAAACTCTGGTAAAATATCTGGTTCAATGGGCTGCAGACTATTTGTTCGATACAGCCACCAGAAAGGTTCTGCTCAGCATTCTGGATACACCCATAAGCCCTGAGCTGCTGCCAACTGACGAGGAGGGCGAAATTGCCCAAAAGACAGAAGACATTGTGGGGCCCTATGAGCTGCATGATTTCTTCCTTTATCACATGGTACGATACGGAGCTAACCCATCAAAGATACTTTTTCTAGCCAACCAGGCTTTTGAGGGCAAATATAGCCATGAAGTGATTGATATGTGGCTTAAGGCATTTTTGAGAAGATTTTTCAGTCAGCAGTTTAAGCGGTCTTGTCTGCCTGACGGACCAAAGGTGGGATCTATCAGCCTTTCTCCAAGGGGAGACTGGAGAATGCCAAGTGATGCTGAAGCAAGAGAATGGTTAAAGGATGAGGAACTTGGAGGACAAATATATGCATAAACGTTGGGTTAAGTGGGTGGCAGTAATACTAGCTGTTGCATTTGTACTGACATCGGTAGTATCGGTGAGCCTATCAATATTTGCCAGTATGTAGAAGGTTATATTGATTACGGATAGACCGCGGGGATTAGGTATAAAAAAATTGAATATAAATGGAGGTAAAATTAGTTATTTTTACCCATTTAAGACTTAGGGCTTTAATAATAAAATTATTGTGTGATTTTATGTTTTTTACCTTCATTTTTTACAAGGGTGTGAATTTTTTTGTTTGATACTTTTGCTGCAAACTTCAAAAGTATATCGGATTTTTTATCTGTATATATTCCTTTTAAGGAACCTCTGGAAGCGCTTAGGTCGCTGATTGATATTAGTATAGTATCATATCTGACCTTTAAGCTTATTCAGCTTGTAAAGGAAACCAGAGCGTGGCAGCTTGTTAAGGGTATCGTTGTTATACTTATAACTACGATTGTCAGCCAGGCACTGGAGCTCAGAACTCTGGCATATATTCTCAATAAAACCGTAGAATTAGCCGGCTTTGCACTTGTGGTGGTCTTTCAGCCTGAGCTGAGACGAGGGTTGGAGCAGATAGGAAGAAGCAACTTTAAGGATTTTTTCAAGTTTGATGAAAAGGATGATGTTATAAATACAACCTTTACAATTGAGGAAATAGTAAAAGCGGCTACAGAGCTTTCCAGAACCCAAACCGGCGCACTTATTGTTGTTGAGAGGGAGACAAAGCTGGGAGAAATAATTAATACCGGAACAAAGCTGGATTCCAGCGTAAGTGCCGAATTAATAATGAATATTTTTACACCTAATACGCCCCTTCATGACGGCGCATTAATTCTGAGAGAAAACAAGCTTAAATCTGCAGCCTGCTTTCTCCCCCTAACTGATAATCCAAACTTGAGCAAGGAGCTGGGAACCAGACACAGAGCTGCATTGGGTATAACTGAGGTGTCTGATTGCATTGCTGTAGTAGTTTCTGAAGAAACCGGAAAGATATCCTATGCTCTAAATGGAGGGTTATCAAGGAACCTTACTCCAGATATTTTAAGGAAAGCGTTAAATAAGAATTTACTAGAGAAAAAGACTACCAATAAGAAGTTATCTCTTTGGAAGGGGAAATCAAAGTGAAAGAATTCCTGAAGAAGGATCTGACATTAAAAATATTTTCCGTTGCTTTCGCCATATTTCTCTGGTTTGCCATTAATCCTGTTAAAACCAACTACTATACGGTTCCCTTGACTATTATCAATGAGGATAGCTTGAGAGCCAAGGGCCTGGTTTTAAACACAAAGGCATACCCGGAAAAGTATGTTGTTATTTCTGTCCGGGACAGAGGGGATGTTCTGGATGCCATTAAGGATACGGATTTTGAAGTAACACTGGACTTGTCCAAGGTTAAGTCGGTAAATGACAAGGTAATCCAGCTTGATCCGCCCCAATATCTTGGAAGAGAAAAAATAAGTGAAAACAACGTAGAGCTTAAGCCAAAATCCGTAACCTTAGATTTAGGAAAAATAGAAGAAAATCCTTTTATAGTTCAGGTTGAAACCTCGGGCAAGCTCCCTGCCGGTTATGAAATAATTTCAGTGGAGTCCACACCCGAAACGGTGTCAATACAGGCATTGGATTCAATAATAAATTCAGTGGGTTCAGTAAAGGCCTATGTGGATGTAACAGGACTGAATAAAACCCTTGAGGTTAAGAAGGAATGTAAGGTTTATGATAAAAAGGGAATTGAAATACCGGAGCTTGGAAAGAAGCTTACTGTAGATATACGGATTGAGGTTGGCAAAAAGGTACCGGTTATTCCTATTACTTCGGGGGATCCTGATAAAAATTATGTAGAGGGAAGCTACTCTGTAAAGCCCGATTATATTCTCATTACAGGGGAACGTGATTTGTTGACCAAGACAAATGAAATTAAAACAGAGCCTGTAAATATTCAAGGTATGTCAAAGTCCTTTACGGCTCCGGTCAAGCTGCAAATTCCAGATGGTATAAGGCTTGTAAACTCTACTCGAGAGGTGGAAATAACAGTTGAAATAATTCCGCTGGTTCAGCATACCCTTGATATACCTGCCGACGGCATCACTCTCGAGAACAAATCCACCGATGCCAATGATGGGCTGGAATATGAAATTTTAGCACCTGTCAGCGTCATACTGGAGGGCAAGATTGAGGATGTAACTCCTGTTTCCGTTCAGCAGCTAATGGCAGCAATCGATGTGGATGGACTGGAGGAGGGAACACACGAGGTTCCCCTGAAAATAACCTTGCCAATTAATGTAAGGCAGGTTGAACAGGTGAAGGTCCATATTAAAATAACCAAGGGGAATGAATGACATAAATGAAGCTTCTTATATCAAATCTAATCATGGGATTGGATGACGCCCGGGAGGAGCTGATCACCCAGGCGGCAAAAAGCCTCAGAACAAAGACACAGAATATAAAGAATTTAAAGATAGTAAAGCAATCCACAGATGCCAGGAAAAAACCTGGCATACGTTTTGTTTACTCTGTTTCCTGCGAAGTCAGTGACAGCTTTAGAGTACCTCGGGACAGCAATATAAAGATACTTGAGAGCAATATTGAGGAAGCTATTACTCCTGGCAGCTTACCTGTTTCCGGAAGACCATTGGTCATCGGAACAGGACCCGCCGGGCTTTTTTGCGGTCTTATACTGGCGCAGAAGGGTTATAAGCCCCTTATAATTGAGCGTGGGGATAAGGTGGAGGATAGAACCAGGAAGGTTGAGGCCTATTGGCGTTCCGGTAGGCTGGATACCGAAACTAATGTCCAGTTTGGAGAGGGCGGAGCAGGCACCTTTTCAGACGGGAAGCTAACCACAAGAATCAATGACAGAAGATGTGAAAAGGTGTTGGAGGAATTGTATAACTTCGGAGCTCCTGAGGAGATTACCTTCAAAGCAAAGCCCCATATCGGAACAGACAATCTCAAGCTGGTGGTAGCAAATATGAGAAGGGAAATTGAGAGGCTGGGGGGAGCAGTACTATTCAACACAAAGGCAGTTGATTTTGTAATTCGTGAGAATAAAATCTGCGGTGTTATTACTGACAAGAATACAACCATTGATACTAATGTGGTTGTGCTGGCAGTAGGGCACAGTGCCAGAGATACCTTCCAGAAGCTATATGAAAGAGGTGTTTACTTTACGCAGAAGCCCTTTTCCATTGGTGTAAGAATAGAGCATCCACAGGAGCTGATAAATTCTGCACAATATGGGGAAGCCAGTGGACATCCTGCATTAGGAGCTGCCGATTATCAGCTATTCATGAAGGGGACTGAGCGTACAGCTTATTCCTTCTGTATGTGTCCCGGTGGTATTGTGGTTGCATCGGCATCGGAGGCTGAGTCTATCGTGACAAACGGAATGAGTGAATACAGCCGAAGCAGGGAAAATGCCAACAGTGCTCTTGTGGTCTCGGTGGGACCCTCGGACTTCGGTTCGGGGCACCCACTGGCAGGTATTGAGTTCCAGAGAAGGTGGGAGCGGTTGGCATACACTGTGGGGGGCTCAAACAACAGTGCCCCTGTGCAGAGGCTTGAGGATTTTCTGGATAACCGCAGAGGCGGCCTTGGCAGCGTTAAACCAAGCTACACCGGTGAGACTCACTGCGCAGACATAAATGAATGTCTGCCGCCCTATGTAACCGACATCATGAAGCAGTCCATCCCTTACTTTGACAGAAGGTTAAAGGGCTTTGGTATGAAGGATGCCCTGTTGACAGGAGTGGAAACCAGAACCTCTTCCCCCGTGAAAATTCCCAGGAATGATGAATTTGAATGTATCGGAATATCCGGGCTTTATCCCTGCGGAGAGGGAGCAGGCTATGCGGGAGGAATCGTCAGTGCGGCGGTGGATGGTATTAAAATTGCCGAGCAGATTGTTAGGAAATATGGTATGCCGGGGTAGAGGAAATTGCTATTACAAATTTCTTTAAAGTGATATATTATAAATGATATTCATAAGAAAGCTGTAGTATTATTAGATGCTAGCGCGCAGTTAAGCCGGCATGTCAGATGGCCGGATAGCTCAATGTGAGACTGAGAAAAGCATATATTCCGGAAGACTCAGTATAAGAATCAGCAAATTTTACATAACGGAGGTAATCTAATGGGTAAGTTATTTGGAACAGATGGGGTCAGAGGTGTTGCAAATATGGAGTTGACACCAAAGCTGGCATATCAG
>JAEZIV010000421.1 GCA_023436515.1 Bacillota bacterium | reverse complement strand
ACCTGTCCAGATAAGACCTTATATCCTATAACAACAACATTTAATAGTATAACGTAGGAGTAGCTGACCACAGTAAGCTTCATCAAATTTACTTATCACAAAAAACACTGCTCAAGCCCAATTGCTCAGCCAAATGTTTGATATTTAAAGGATTTTGTGCCAGCAGGTTTATGATCCTGATTCGAACATCACTGCTTAAGGCCTCGTAAACCGGCAGCCATTTTTCTGAAACATCTATTTTCATGCTTTGCCTTGCCTCCAAATAGAAGAATTAATACAATTATAAATTACTATAAGGTGTTTGTAAATAGAAATATTAACTCATGGATTTGGTTAGAAAGTCTGTGGAAGATGTGAATCAATAATATAGGATATAGAATATTGACATAATACTAATACCACGATATTATATATTTATTAATATAATTGTTAGTGAATTAATAAAATAATTAATCACAAGGAGGAATTACAATGGGTAATGCTAAAATGATCCTTAACAAGGATTATGTCATCGGTGAAGTAGATAAAAGAATATACGGCTCCTTTATAGAACATCTGGGTAGAGCCGTATACGGAGGAATATATGAGCCTGGACATCCAACAGCTGACAAATACGGCTTTCGTCAGGATGTTGCTGCTATGATCAAGGAACTACAGGTACCAATAGTAAGATATCCTGGTGGAAACTTTGTATCAGGTTACAACTGGGAGGATGGAGTTGGTCCTGTAGAAAATAGACCAAGACGTACTGAGCTTGCATGGATGACAACAGAGACCAACGAAATCGGAACAAACGAGTTTTTTGACTGGGCAAAGCAAGTAGGTACAGAGGTTATGATGGCAGTTAACCTTGGAACAAGAGGAGTAGATGCCGCAAGAAATCTCGTTGAGTACTGCAACCATAAAAGCGGAACCTATTGGAGTGATTTGAGAATCGCTCACGGCTACACCCAGCCTCATAATATAAAGACCTGGTGTCTTGGAAACGAAATGGACGGACCTTGGCAGATAGGCCACAAAACTGCAGAAGAGTACGGAAGACTGGCCTGCGAAACTGCAAAGGTTATGAAGTGGGTAGATCCTGATATTGAGTTGGTTGCCTGCGGCAGCTCCCACAGCCGGATGCCTACTTTTGCACAGTGGGAGGCTACAGTATTGGAGCATACTTACGAGCACGTAGATTATATATCACTTCACACTTACTATGGTAACCATGATGACAATACCCCGAACTTCCTGGCCAGAAGCATGGATATGGATGCGTTTATTAAATCTGTTGTTTCCACCTGTGATTATGTTAAGGCAAAGAAGCGCAGTAAGAAGAGCATCAATCTCTCCTTTGATGAGTGGAATGTTTGGTTCCATTCAAACGAAGCAGATAAGAAAATTGAAAGATGGTCTATTGCTCCTAATCAGCTTGAAGATGAGTATAATTTTGAAGATGCCCTGCTGGTTGGAAGTATGCTGATTACCCTGCTTAAAAATGCAGACAGAGTTAAAATGGCCTGCCTTGCACAGTTGGTAAATGTTATTGCTCCTATTATGACAGAAAACAACGGCGCTGCATGGAAGCAGACAATTTACTATCCTTATCTGCATGCATCAGTATTTGGTAGAGGAACGGTTCTTAACCCAATAGTAAATTCACCTAAATATGATACAAAGGACTTTACAGATGTTCCGTTTATTGATGCAACAGCTGTAATAAGTGATGATAAAAATGAAATAACCATATTTGCCGTAAATAAAAATATGGAGGAAAAAATAACACTGGATGTTGAGCTTAATGGCTTTGGACAATTTGAAGTTGTTGAACATATTGTACTTGAGCATAATGATGTAAAGGCCTCAAACACAAAAGCCAATCCAAATAACGTAGTTCCTAACACAAAGGGAAATGCTGCAGTTGAAGGCGGGAATGTCAAGGCTGATCTGAAGAACCTCTCCTGGAACGTTATCAGGCTTAAGAAGGTTAAAGCATAATGATTAATTGAGTAACACGATAAAAGTAAATTCCTGTCTCAAGGAGGCGGGAATTTATTTTTTTAAACGAATACCACGTTCTAAGAGAGGTTATGATTTTGACGGGATGAGGGAGTTGTCTTGCTGCTACTTAAGCAGTGCAAATTTTGAGAAAATCTCATTTTGTATAACACAGAATATAAGCTATTGACTATAACACCTAATAATACTCCCCCTAATCCAATCAAAATTCCATGAATGTAACAAATATTATGCTATTATATAATCATTAGGTCACATCGTTATAGATAGCTGATTAATGGGGGGAGAAAACTAGTGCTTTGTGTTTTAGTTGTCGATGATGAACCCAGGCAAAGGAAGATAATGGCCAATATTATCCGGGAGTTCCGGAAAGATTATGAGGTACTTGAGGCAAAAAACGGAGAAGAGGCCTTAAGCCTTTGTATGGAAAGACGGATCGATATTATTTTCAGTGATATACGTATGCCGAAAATGGATGGTTTGAGCTTAATAGAACACATCAGTAAGGTGAGTAATACTACTAAAATAGTTTTTATCAGCGGCTATGACGATTTTACATATGCGCAAAAGGCAATGGAGTATCATGCCTTCAGTTATATTTTAAAGCCAATTGAAGAACGAAGAGTCCTAAATATTATTGTTCAGATCGAAGATGAGTTGCATAAACAGAGAAAAAGTCAGGAAGAAAAGGATGTAATGACAAAGCAGTTAAACAAGCTTCTTCCATTCTATTTCGACTATTTAATGAACAAGTGGATTATAGGAGAATGCTCTCAGTCCGAAATAGATGAAATAAACGGAATATTCCAGTCAGGTGATGCAGGATGTGTGATATTGTCCCAGGTAGTACAGGATAATGCATTGGGTTGCACAACCCAATATACAAATGAGGATATAAATGAAATTAAGTTTAACTTAAAAATGTGGATAAAAGAGGTTTTGTATCCCTATGGACATACAATATCCTTTGATTTGGAGAAAAATTCTAGTACCATTGTCAGCATTTTAAACTCTAAGGATCCACCGGAGTATACCAGAGTACTAAAAGACCTTCAAAGCTTAATAAAGAACCTTAATAAGGAGTATTTATTGAAGGTTACTATTGGTGTCGGAGCAGCAATTGATGATGTTTTTACGTCAATCAAAACCGGTTATGAGAGTGCTGAAGCAGCATTGCATTGCCTGTTTTATTTAGGTGTTGGGAGAGTTATATCTTATGCAGAGATTCAGGAAAGCTACACAAGAGAAATCAACGGAGGTTTCCCGGGTGAAGATGATTTAAAGCAGTTTATTCACGGGCAGAAGACGTTGAGTAAACAATGGATCGACAGTTTTATGGATAGCATATTGGGTGATAGCTATCTTGAGCCGGATATACTTTTAGACTATTTATCCTCGCTTATGCTCAACATGAATCATAGTATACAAAACATAATACCTGAAGAAAAATTCATTGAGTTACATCAACAAATTAAAAATGAGTTTAGCTTTTTGCCGTTATTTAGTTTATCAGAACTTAAAAAACGTCTGTTAAGTTTGCTGAAATGTATGGCAGATGCTGTTCAAATACAAAAGGATAATAAAAATAATATTGTTTTAGAACGGTGTCTACATTACATTCATAGCCATCTCGGTAAAGAACTTTCCCTCGAAGAGCTGGCAAGTAAATATTACTTCAATCCATCCTATTTTAGCACCCTTTTCAAAAAATACACAGGCATGCATTATACTGACTATATTATTGACTTAAGGTTAAAAAATGCACATAGGCTTTTGTTGGATTCAGATAAAAAAATTTACATAATAGCTCAGGAAGTGGGTTATAGGGACGTAAAGTACTTTAACAAAATATTCAAAAGGCGATATGGGGTTACTCCTGACGAATGCAGGAAATTCAGCAATGAAAGGTAAGTTGGTATATGCCGGAAAAATATTATAGATTACTTGCGAGGATAAGCATACGTACAAAGCTATTTATTATGTTCTTAACTTTAATCATGGTTACGCTAGTTATGTCCAGCTATGGATACTATAATTTTGCATTGGAAAATGCTGTCAAACAATATAGTATCGATGCCTATCAAAACATTCGTCAAAGCAATACCATTATTAATCAAAAGTTTCTAAAAATACTAGAGAAGAGCGAGCTCGTTATAAAAGATAAGGATATTTACAATATATTCAATGAGATAAATCCTGAGGACTCATATGACCTATTAAAATACGACCGGCAGCTAAATAGGGTCCTGGCTAAATACTTTGATGCTAATGAACAAATTTATTCTTATAATCTTATTACAAGCTACTATTCCTTCGGAGAAGGGTTCTTACCATACAAAGGATTTATGAACTCAAAGCTGCATCAGGACATTATAGATGGAGCTGGTCAATTAGTTTGGGAGCCAACCTATGACTTTATCCAGATGTTTGGTCAGGATGATCTGGAGGACTGCAATATTGACGATTTTAGATTTTTGTTTTCATGTGGAAGGGTATTAAATATTTTTGATAATTCCTCAGGTGCTATAACCAGTTTGCAGCAAGGAAAAGAACGCCCCATTCTACTGATAAATATAAAAGAGAGTTTCCTATCAGATTTTTATAGTAATATAGTCCCCAACGATAAAATGCACTATTTTATTACTGCCCAGGATGGTAGCATTGTATCGGCTAATAGCGATGTCTCAAAAATACTTGCTCAGGACTCTGATTGGTTGTCTGAGGTTTTAGTACAAAAGACCGGTATCCTTTATTTAAAAAATAATAAGGACGATATAATAGTTTGTTTTGATACATCACAAATCACTGATTGGACTTTAGTATCAGTAATAAGAAATAAAGATCTTATACCCCAGGTAGAAGTTAATATTTTTATGACAGTTACCAGGCTGGGTTCTGTACTAATATTAGTTTCACTTATTCTGGCTTATTTCATGTCAATGATGGTAACCAAACCAATAAAAAAATTAATTGCTGCTATTAAGAAAACAGGTCAGGGTGATTTTACTAGTAAAATACCTGTAAGAGGATATGGGGAACTAGATAATCTAATACGTCACTATAACAATATGAATGACAAGATACAACAGCTAATTAATGAGAATTACGAGGTTAAGCTTCATGAAAAGCAAGCACAGATAAATATATTAAATACTCAGTTAAATCCTCATTTTCTATATAATACACTTAATCTGGTCAATTGTATTGCAATTGAAAATCAGTTTCCCGAAATAAGTAAGATAGTAGTTTCCTTATCGCGGATGCTGCACTACACGGTAGAAAATAATAAATCCCTAGGAAAGCTAAAGGAAGAACTGGAATGGCTGGAGGGTTATATCTTCATAATGTCTACCAGATTCGATGGACGCTTTGATTATGGCTGTTATGTTGAACCCGAGCTGCTCGATTATGATGTGCCTAGACTCTTTTTGCAGCCATTTGTTGAGAACGCCTTTATTCACGGCTTTGATCAAATGGAAGGGGGCTGTGTGCTTCGAATATCAGGCTGGATTGAAGATAAATGCCTTCATTTTTCGGTACGGGATAACGGGAGGGGTATGAATTCTGAACGAATTAAAGAGATAATGGAAGGGAACTATCCATCAGTTGGTATGAAAAATGTTCACAGTCGATTAAAGCTTATGTATGGAGATGAATATGGAATAACTGTCCAATCGAGAGTGGGAAATGGTACACAAATCATGATTCGCCTACCGGACACAAGCAATATCTAATGAGATTCCTCTATTTACAATTAAAGTAGAATATTAAACACAAACTCTGCAGTGTTATACTGAGGCTGCTTGGAAAACACTCAATATTAGACGAGGAGGAATATGTATGAAAATCACGAGAATTATTTATGCATTGTTGTTGGTAATGGCAATTTTGGTAAATGTAGCTGCATGTGGTTCAGGACAAAGCAACTCCGGTGATGCACAGCCAACAGGTCAGCAGGCCTCAAAGACAACAGAAACAGTTAAGTCCGGTGAGGATATAAACCTGAGATTCACATACTGGGGCTCAACCTATGAGAAGGAAGTCATAAGTACCGCAATTGATAAGTTTTCTAAATCGACAGGGATCAAGGTCGAAGGAATTATCATCCCATCAGAATACGAAACAAAGCTAACTACAATGATAGCATCAAATGATGCCCCCGATGCTGGTTACCTTGGGCCACCTACGGCTTATAAGTGGTATAATGACGGCAAGCTGGCCAATATTAAAGAGCTTTTCCAATCTGACACAGAGGCTAAGGAAGAGGACTTTATTGACGGTGTTATAGCCAGAAATGGAGATGCCATTGTTGGCCTTATGAATAACCTTGAGTCCTTTGCACTATTTTATAACAAGGAGGCTTTCAAAGAGGCAGGTATTGATAATCCACCAACAAAGCCCGCTGATGCATGGACCTGGGAAGAGTTTATTGAGGTTGCAAAAAAGCTCACCCTTGACAATCAAGGTAGAAACGCTTTAGCCCCAGATTTTGACCCTAATAATATAAAGCAATATGGCTTTAAGATGGACTTATGGTCAGGGACAATCGAAGCGCTGTTGTTGCGCAATGGAACACAGTATTACCCTGATATGGGCGATGTAACAGGGATTAATACTCCGGCCTTCAATCAAGTGCTACAGAATATAGCAGACTTGATCAACGTTCATAATGTAATGCCAAGTCCAACAACTGCTAAAAGTATGCCTGCACCGGCAGTAGCTCTACAATCGAAACGCTATGCAATGGTATTGGATGGACAGTGGGTTTGCAATGATTTTGTTAAGTCCGAGGGCTTAGACTATGGAGTGAGTGTTTTGCCTAAAATGTCAAGCACAACAGCAGTTTACAGCGGTGCCTTAGGTGTTGTTTTCTCCTCATCTAAGCATCCTCAGGAGACCTGGAAGCTATTAAAGTACATAACTAATCCTGAAAGCTCACTGGAACTCTTTAGAGATGGACTATGGATGCCAAACAGAAAAGCATATTATACAGATGAAGAAAAGATTAAGGTCTGGGCATCACTTAGTAAGGCAAGGGTTGAAGGCTATAGAGAGGTTCTTATTGATCCGATAGTAAATGATAGTCAGGTTACATCTGAAATTTATGTTAAGAACTTTGGTGATATAAATAATGTAATGCTGCCAGCTCTGGATCAGGCTTGGCTTGGTAAAAAATCTGTTGATGAAGTAATGAAGGAAATTATGCCTAAATTGGAGCCTCTCCTGCAAGGCGTTGAAAAATAAAGAATTACAGAGGGTAGTCGGTCAAACTTAAATCAAAATGCGGATTATTATAGTTCAATTATAGATACATGAATCCAATCAAGTTCAAATAATTGAGGCAATAATCCGCAATTCCTTTCTTTCCACTGCGAGATTCAATTTTATATAGAAGGTGATGATATGTATGTATCAAAAGGTACAGCAAACAACAGCTACACGGTTTATTAAGAACATAAAGTTCAAAAAAGAAACCATTTATGGCTATGGAATGGCTGCACCGGCCATCCTGGGCTTTTTCATTTTTACACTGGGACCTTTGGTGGCCAGTTTATTCATGAGTTTTACTAACTATACTATAACAAATGATTATCATTTTATTGGCCTTGAACACTATAAAAGGATGTTTTCAGGTGAAGACGGCTTCTTTTACAAAGCTCTCGGGGTTACACTTTATTATGTTGCGCTGGCAGTTCCAATAAGCTTGGCGGCAGCCTTTCTTATGGCACTATTACTTAACAAAAACATAAAAGGTAAGGCGATATTCCGAGCCATATTTTATATGCCATCAATAGTTCCAATAGTTGCTACATCCACAGTCTTTATATGGCTGCTCAATCCAGATATAGGCTTGTTTAATCAGATATTAAAATCCTTGCATTTGCCCACAAGCCAGTGGGTATATAGTGAAACCTCGGTAATTCCGACCTTGGCGTTCATGAATATATGGACAGTGGGAGGTACAATGCTCATATTTTTGGCAGGGTTAGAGTCCATACCCGACCAATACTATGAAGCAGTTGATATGGATGGTGGAGGCATGTTTCACAAGCTTAAGGCTATAACATTGCCAATGATGACTCCTACCATATTCTTCAACCTGATTATTGGAATTATAAACGGTTTTCAAACCTTCTCCCAGGCATATATAATGACTGAAGGGGGTCCTAATAATGCATCCCTTTTTTACGTTGTATACCTATACCGGGAAGCGTTTACAAACCAGCGAATGGGATCTGCCTGTGCAATTGCATGGGTTCTGTTTATTATCATAATGGCGCTGTCGTTTATTATTTTTAAATCATCAAAGTCATGGGTATATTACGAGGGGGAAAAATGATGGTTATCGGGAATAGACACAAAATTAGAACTTTCTTTCTATACGTAATTCTTGTATCAGGCGCAGCAATTTTCATTTTGCCTTTAGTTTGGATGTTACGCAGCTCAGTCATGGATGCTTCTCAGATCTTTATCGTCCCACCTATATGGGTGCCGGATCCTGTAAAGGTTGATAACTATAAAATTGCCTTGAATACCGTGCCCTTTGGACGATACTTCATTAATACCTTAATAATAGTACTAGGTAATGTTTCAGGTGCGGTTATTACAAGCTCTATATGTGGATATAGCTTTTCAAGGCTACGCTGGAAAGGGAGAGATTTTTTCTTTGCCCTGCTCATGACCGGGCTTATGCTGCCATATGCTGTCACACTAATTCCGACGTTTATTGGTTGGAGAACCGTTATAGGTCCAAATAGCTATCTTCCACTAATTATTCCTGCGTGGTTTGGTGGTGGAGCCTTTAATATTTTTTTAACAAGGCAGTTTATGAAAACCATACCAATGTCTCTTGATGAGTCAGCGCTTGTTGATGGAGCAGGATATTTTCAAATCTTTCTACGAATTATATTTCCATTATCAAAATCAGCGATTATTGTTGTAGCGCTGTTTCAATTTATGGGTGTCTGGAATGATTTTTTAGGACCTCTGGTTTATGTGAATAAGGATTCAATGTTTACCCTAGCCTTGGGCTTGCAACAATTCATAGGTTATTATACTGCTCAATGGGAATTGCTTATGGCTGCGGCGACCATGGTTTTAGTACCACCGATTGTGTTATTCCTTATAGGTCAGAAGTATTTTATAAAGGGAATTGCAGTATCCGGACTTAAGGGTTAAATCAATTTGAAGGCTGGTACATATTACGTTTACCGAGTATTCAATATTTTGTATAATATATTAAAGAGATGAAACTAGGAGATGCTTACAATATGCGTGAGATAAAAGGCAGGAACGTTGCTATATTCGATAACGAGCTAATGCGAAGGGAAAAGGAAAACAGAGAATATCTAATGAGCCTTACCAATGATAATCTTCTGTTTAATTATAGGTTGGAGGCCGGAAGGTTTTCAGGAAGAGGAATTCCGGAGGATGCTCATACCGGTTGGGAATCACCTGTGTGCCAGATAAGGGGACACTTTCTGGGGCATTGGCTGTCGGCTGCAGCAATCCATTA
>JAEZIV010000405.1 GCA_023436515.1 Bacillota bacterium | reverse complement strand
TTATGGCATTCGGGACACCTGGCATTTGATATTACAGTCACAGTTTTCCTGTACCCGCATTCTCTATCAGGGCATACCAGCATCTTACCCTTCTTGCCGTTAACCTCCAGAAGATATTTGCCACATTCTGAACACTTCTCCCTTGTTACATTGTCATGTCTAAACTGCTCGGAATTGGCTATTACAGAGCCTACCAGCTTTGCTGCGTAGCTCTTCATCTCATTGACAAAGGCCTCGGGCTTTACCCTACCCTTGCTGATAAGTGCGAGCTGCTGCTCCCATTTTCCGGTCAGCTCAGGGGATTTTAAATCAACCGGTACAAGGCCAATGAGCTGAATGCCCTTGGAAGTGGGATATAACTCCTTACCTCTTCGCTCAATGTAGAAGGTATTGAACAACTTTTCTATTATATCAGCTCTTGTTGCAGGAGTTCCCAGACCGCTTGTGCTTTCCAGTGCTTCCTTCAGGGCCTTGTTGTCAACAAACCTTCCAGGGTGCTCCATTGCAGAAAGGAGAGTTGCCTCGGTATACCTTGCGGGAGGCTTGGTCTTTCCGTTAATAGCCTTTGGTGAGAGCACCTTTGCTTTTAGACCCTTCTGTACATCAGGCAGGGACTGATCATTGTCCTCCTCTTCGCTGTCCTCCTCCATTTGCCCGAAGCCCTCGTATACAGCTTTCCAACCACGGGCTTTAACTATTCTTCCCCTTGCTGTAAATAGCTCACCTGCTATGTCAAGCCGCACAACTGTCTGCTCATATTCATAGGGCTTACCCAGTACTGCCATAAAGCGTTTAACAATTAAATCATAAATATTTCTTTCCTCGGAGCTAAGAGCTGAAAGATTTACATACTGCTCTGTAGGAATAATAGCATGGTGATCTGACACTTTACTATTGTCAACAAAGCGCTTTGTGACATTGAGTTTATTTCGCAGTATTTCCTGAACCGCCTTCCCATAGGGGCCAACCGCAATGCTTTTCAAGCGTTCCACCAAGGTTGGGACAATGTCCTCGGTTATATAGCGGGAATCGGTTCTCGGGTATGTAACCAGCTTGTGGGTTTCATAGAGCTTCTGCATAATGTTCAAGGTTTGCTTAGCAGAATAGGAGTATTTTCTGTTGGCATCTCTCTGGAGCTCTGTTAGGTCATATGCCAATGGAGGCAGCTCCTTTTTTAGGTCCCTGCTGACTTCCACAAGCTCACCTGTTTGCCCGGTAATTTTCTTCACCAGTCCGTCTGCCTGCTCCCTACTGAAAATCCTTGGTTGATTAGTTTTTTTATCCTGCCATTGCACAGAGAAACCACTAAATTGAGCTGTTACAGTCCAAAAATCCTTGGGAACAAACCTTCGAATTTCCTCCTCCCTTTCAACAATCATCGCAAGTGTAGGGGTCTGAACTCTTCCCGCAGACAGCTGAGCGTTATGCTTACAGGTCAGAGCTCTTGTCACATTCAAGCCCACCAGCCAATCCGCTTCAGACCTGCTTTGAGCAGAATAAAACAGGTTATCATACTCCCGGGCAGGCTTTAAATTAGCAAAGCCCTCCTTAATGGCCCTGTCGGTTTGAGAGGATATCCAAAGCCTTTTTATAGGCTTTTTGAAGCCTGCTTTAAGAATGATCCATCTGGCTACAAGCTCTCCTTCTCTCCCCGAATCGGTTGCAATAACAAGCTCGTCAACATCCGCCCTGTGCATAAGGCTCTTTACAACGCCGAACTGTTTGGCTGTCTGCTTTATCACAACCAGCTCCATCTTGCTTGGGAGCATGGGCAGATCCTCCAGATTCCAGGCTTTATACTTATTTCCGTAAGCCTCCGGATCAGCCAGTGTTACCAGGTGACCCAATGCCCATGTGACAATATATTTTACTCCAATAATGCAGCCGCTTCCATTTTGACTGCAGCCTAAAACCTTAGCCAGATCCCTGGCCACAGAAGGCTTTTCGGCAAGTACTAATATCTTTCCCATTACTATCTCCAATCCACGCTCGGTCGGCGTATTAAATACTATAAGAATCAGTATAAGCTGCTTCTGTAAGGTGTAAAGCAACCCATATAAGGCTGCTTCTCAAGGTGTAAAGCAACCCACATAAGTCTGCTTCTCAAGGTGTAAAGCAACCCATATAAGGCTGCTTAGTCATGCTTTTCTTTTTTGAGGTAAACAAACCAATAGGCCATGCCTGTAAATACTGCTCCCCCTATCAGGTTTCCCAGTGTCACCGGAATAAGGTTTTTTAAGAAAAACCCCGGCCAGTTGAGCTCCTGTATCTTCTCTGCTGTAGAACCAAGGCTTATAGCCTGTCTTACCCATTCGGGGTTTGATTTGGCTAATATTCCGGCGGGAATATAGTACATGTTTGCAACACAATGTTCAAAGCCTGAGGTAATAAACAGCCAAATAGGGAAAAATATAGCCAGCAATCTGCCGGTCATATCCTTCGCTCCATAAGCCATCCAGACTGCCAGACACACAAGCCAGTTACAGAGTATACCCATAACAAAAGCCTTTGTGAAGCTCAAGGACACCTTGTAAGCGGCAGTCTTGATAGTAAAGCCGCCCAACAAGCCATTTGTAAAATCAAACTGTCCCGACAAATAAATAAGCCAGGCTATCAGCAGAGCACCTGCAAAGTTTCCCGCGTATACTGTAATCCAGTTTTTTAACATTCCTCCAAGGGAAATTCTCTTTTGAGTCAGGGCGGCCACCATCAGTGTATTCCCTGTAAAAAGCTCACTGCCGGCAACAATAACCATCATAAGCCCGGTGGTAAAAATGGCACCTGCAACAGCCTTCCCTACTCCGGCCCAGGGAATATTATAAATTGCAGCATTTGAGCCCTCGGAGGCAAAAGCTATAAAAGCACCCGCAAGGATAGCTAGAACAAAAAGCTTGGGAACCCGCGTGTTAGCCTTTTTTACAGCGTTTTCCACAGTCTGTTCTGCTATCTGCTCAGGTGCAAGCAGTTTTGTATCTATATATGTATTTTGAGGCATACGTTCTCCAATCTTGGCCTATGGCAATTAAGTTAAGTCATTATAAGCTTATTTATCAAGCAATAGAATAATTATCTATTATTTTAAGTTGACCTTCAGGTCTTATTATACCAAATATTTATGAATGTTAAACCAAAATGCCCTTGAAAATACCTCATAAACAGAAAAACCCACCGTTATAGTGGGTTAATGCTTCAATTTATTAATGATTTTCTATACTTAAAAAACCTTCCCAGTCCTTCTCAATAAAGGTATCAAGGCCTTGCCTGCAAGAGCTGCGATGTAGCTCTTAATTATGTCTCCCGGAAGTGTCATAAGGAAACCTCCGTAGAGCACTTTTGTAAGTGATGTGTCAGTTCCCAGATACAGGTTTTTTATCAGGTAAAGGTAGGGCACTCCCAGAGCATAAATTATGCCGACTCCCAGCAGATTTATCAGAAAAAGCTTTGTAATCGAAAGCTTTGTCAGACGCTCAGAAAGCCTTCCAATGACAAAGGCACATACAATAAGCCCCGCAAGATATCCAAAGGTTGGATTCAGTACATAGGAAGGTCCCCCTCCCATTGTAAATACTGGTATTCCA
Organism: Bacillota bacterium; assembly: GCA_023436515.1. Classification (GTDB taxonomy): domain Bacteria; phylum Bacillota; class Clostridia; order Acetivibrionales; family DSM-1351; genus Ruminiclostridium. The sequence continues at coordinate 15,034 of JAEZIV010000405.1, read as the reverse complement.
GCCAGACCAACTGCTATGTAAACTATTTGAGATAGTACCCCCAGCCTTGCACCAAGAAGAATCCCTGCCAGGAGGCAGAAAAAAACCTGAAGTGTAAGGGGGACAAAAGGCAAGGGTATTTTGATAAAAGCACCTATAGCCGTCAGTGCAGCAAATAAACCCGCATAAATAATATGGTGTGGTTTCATGGATTTGACCTCCAATATGTATTATTACGCATTGGTTTAAAACAATTTTTCGATTGTAGAAGAATTGTCTTACCTCAGCTGCGCTTCAACGAGGCGGAAGCTCCCTGCTCAGTGGAAAACCACTGGCTCAGTCTGATAACCGATGAGGTACCAAAGGCTACCCTCGGCAGCTGCACTTAATTAAGTGAGGATGTTTGCTGCCTCGTTATATTGGTATTGTAAATCAAGAATTCTATATTGTCAACCTATTGTTAATTGTATGGTTGACAATAGGTTGTCCTAGAAAACCCACCTTACACTATATTTATTGCAATGAGATTTCAAATCGCTGTCTATAAAGCTCCATTCCCCTTAATGGATCCAATTCCATGTCAGTTTTCATGTACTCCTCAAGCTCCCTACTCATATCAGCCGCCTTGATTAAGTCCTTTAAAGCCAGCTCATACTTATTCAGACGGACATAAAAGCATGCTCTGTTATAGTGCAAAAATGAGACTCCCGGAACATATTTAATACCTTTGGAGATTATTTCTACCGCTTTATCGCAATTGTTTTCCTCCAGGTATATCAGCGATAAATTCAAATAGGTATAAGAGTATCTGGCGTTTTTTTCAAGTGACTGATTGTAGAACTCTACTGCTTTCTGAGGGTATCCCAGCTTGTTCATTATTACACCGGCATTAAACAGTGCCTTATAATGCTCCGGCTCCAGCTCCAGACCTTTTCTTATTGCAGCCAGGGCTTTATGGTATTGTCCTGTCTCCTCATACACGGCAGCCAGATTATTAAAGGCCCAGAAATGGGTAGGATCAAGCTGTGCCGCCCTTTCGTAAAACTCTGCAGCCTTACTTTTATTTCCGCTTTCGTCATAGGCATTTGCCATAAAAAAGTAGGCCTTTGAATAATACGGATCAAGTTTTATTGCTTTCTCATATAGATCGATTGCCTTATCATAATCTTGTCTGTCATCATAAATAATGGCCAGACCGTAATACGCTCTGGCTTCCTTTGGGTTAATCTCTATGGCTCTGCTATAAAATTGAACAGCCTCATCCTGCCTGCCCAATATATCCAGATTAATAGCAATATCAAGGATGATTTCAACAAAATCGTAATTCAAGCCTTTTTTAAGGTATATGTTTAGAGCTATATTATATAGCCTTAGAGAGAATTTAGGTAAAATTCTTACAAATGATCCTGCTATAAAGTAAAAAAGATTGAATATCAATTGATACAGTCCCATCATTTTTCCGCTCATGTAATTAATCCAGCTTCTCCAGTATTATTCTATGTTCTACCAGTCTCATATACTTGATCCTGGCTCTAAGCGTCTTTCTCTCGCTGTAAATATTTTCCATAGCAATTTCCTCTTCCCCCGGAACAATACTGTCAACTGAGTCCAATATCAGAACCTCGTTACCTTCATCATCAATAAGATATACGTCTGCTTCACACATGTTTACCTCCAACAATCACATTTATCAAGGCCACTGCCTCCTCAATATAATGGGGAAGCGGCTCCTCTCTTATACCGGCAATTAATATATTGCATCTATTGAGAGGAATCAATATCTTTGCGGCATTGCTTTCCCCTATGGCTTGCGCCATCGCCGGAGTAAGCTCACCCAGCATTGAATTAGCACATACTATTCCAATTGACCCAACTATTATGTCAACTCTCGAGGCATTATATACTATGGCATTTTCACCTGAAGCTCCCTCATTAGCTCCGGCCTTAAGCATCAGAGAAGCCGCCAAAGCATTTGTTCCAAGCGCCAGTATGGAAATATCATTTCCATAAGCTACACGAAGCTTCTCTACAATAAGCTTTCCAATGCCTCCACCCTGCCCGTCAATCACAGCTACTTTCATTAAACCTCTCAACTCCTTATAAGGATATACCGCCACCGGACCCAAGGGTACCCATGGCTCAATGCTTTCCTTCCATAACCAACAAATTCTTTTTTATACTAACTCATATTTATCTCTTAGTCCAGTACCTGTATAAAAAACCTCCCGATATAGGAAGCTGACAAAAACAGCATGTCTCTTATGCCTAATCAGTAATCTCCTTAAATAATAATAGACCCAAAAGGGTTAAATTGCTACCCTTAAGGATCTAAATATATTACTAATTGATTGTTTACATGCTTTTACCAAGAGTGACCTTTGTTATTCTGCCAAATCAATTTTGTGAAACAGTTATACTTAAAGCATTTATTATTGTGACATCAGTTCACTCTTTTCAAAAATACCCCGGCTCAGGAAAGCTAACAAGGTGCTTGATATGAGATTCATAGCTAACATACAAAGGGTTATGGTCAGCATGTCGGGCATTCCCCGGGATAGTGCCACAATAACAGCAAGCACTACTATAGCAGGAATACATGTGGCAACAACAAAAAACATTCTGATAAAGGCTACTGCCATAGCGTTGGCACCAGCTCCGATTATCCTGTAGGTAAAAACCTCAGCAAATACAAACAGGATTACGAAGCTAATGAATATCAACACATAGGGCACTATCAGTGCGGGATCTATGTTAAACGCCAAAACTCCGACTGTTATTGAAATAGCTCCGCTAATTGCTGTTTTTATCAGTCCGGGCAGCACTGAGAATATAACCTTTTGAAAGGAGCTTGCCGGAATCAGATAGACATAGGGCTTCTTAAAATCCCTGTGCCAGGAGTCATTAAGTGACATTGACAGAGCTCCAAAACTAACCATCGCAAATACAAAAGTAAATTCAAGGCCAAATACTTTACCTATTACGACATAAAACAGACCCAAAAAGATTTCCCGCATATTGCTCATGAAGCCAACTTTTTTGTTTTCAAGCAGTTGTCTGGAGAATATTGCCCCAGCTCCTTGATAATATCTCACTGAGGAAACTTTTGTTTTTAATTTTGTCAAGGATCGGGCATCAGCACTTCCGTGAGACTTTACTTCATCAAGGAGTTTCTGGAGGCTCACAGAGTCCTCAAGGGCCTTTTCATAGAAGTCGGCCTTAACGTTATATAATGCAACTCCCAAAGCAGCATTTGATAGCACCAGCAGTGAGGCTGCAGGCAGAAGACCCGTAGCATAGGAGCCGGCAAGAAGTGAACTGATAGCCCATTTAGTCCAGCCAAACAGCGGAACAAAATTGTACCACCAATGGGTGAAAAACATTTCACCTGATTTCCTTATATCAAACCCCTTTATAAACATAAATGCAATAAACGCTGCTACAAGAGAGCCTGCAAATGCAAAAAATATTCTCTTTACCGATTTCTTAAAGCCGGGCTTTTCAGTATCAATAATATATATATAGTAATAGGAGAGAAATATACAGCCAAACATCAGGCTTATAATCAATAGCACTATAAAAAATTTTCCAACCGTCAGGGTCGGTCCTAAAAGAAAGGGCATATAAAAACATACGAAAAAGCCTGTGAGTATTGCCCCCGGCCCTGTAGATATGAGAATGTACGCCAGTACATCCCTTTTCTCAAAGGGACCTGTGAATAAATATGTGGCATCAGCCATTGTTAATATCCCCGTGTCCCGTGATAAAAAATTGTTGATTAGAAACAAGCCTATCATAAGTACTAATCCGGCAACAATACTCTCAGCATCGGCACTTGCAACTATTGGCTTTTTTAAGGAAAAGGCCATTACGAAGGAAAAGCCCAAACCTGCTATACTAAGTATAGTTATTACGGCAGACAGAACACTGGAGAAGGCACGCTTGAATTTGTTTACCAGAAGCTTTCTCAATAAAAACATTAAAGCCTTCATTTTTGAATTGCTCCTTCCGTGAGTTCAAAGAACATTGTTTTTAGATCCCTTCCAGCCAACTGTTCCCTGGTTATGTCACATATTATTTTTCCCTTGTCCATTATGTAAGCATGATCCCATATATCATTAATGGTATCTATTATATGAGTGCTTACCAGAACGCTTCTGCCCTCTGCCTTTAACTCCTGAAATATTTTTAAAACCTCGTTAATAGCCTTTGGATCAAGCCCTACCAAGGGTTCGTCAAACAATACTGCTTCGGGCTCTATCATAAGAGCAAGTGAGATACTAAGCTTCTGAGTCATACCCTTTGACAATTCACGTACATACTTGTCTTTTTTGTCGTATATCTCCAGTCGCTCAAATATTTCCTTAACCCTTAGCTCCCACCCCTCTGGCAGCTTATAAGCCTTGGCTATAAACTGAACGTGCTCCCAAGGCGTCAGAAAATCGTACAGGGCCGGTGTCTCGGGTATATATCCAAAAATCTGCTTAGCCGAAACTGTTTTATTGTTATGCTGACAAACAGTGATTTCACCTTCAAATTTAAGTAAGCCGGCAATACTCTTTATGGTTGTTGATTTTCCCGCTCCATTTGGGCCAAGCAACACTGTGACCCTTCCCGGTTCAGCTGTCAGCGAAATATCATCAACAGCAAGAAATTTTTTATAGCTTTTTGACAAATTGTTTATTTTTATCATATGTATTCCAATGCCCAGCTTTCTGTGAAAATTCCCACAGAAATGACATGGGCTGTTTCCTCCTCAATACTAGTCACTTATTAAGCCTCAGCACTAGCCTTATTATACTAGAATACCTTCTCAATAAGTATATTTTTCACAAATTTCCCTTTTGTCACAAACCTAAAAGCTGATTTATCTCGTCCTCGGTACAGCCGGCTTTCTTCATAGGCTCTATAATATCCTTCATAAAATCAGGAACATATGCTTTAAGTGAAGCAAATTCTCCCTCCATGTCGTATTTCCCTAATGCGGCAGGTATTAAGACTGTCTCTCCTGCACAAAAGCTGACTGCCATTTTTTTACTTATAATTCGCCCCCGGCCCTCAAGACAAACGTAGGCGTAGAACCTACTGTTGTCGGTTGCTTCAGTTATACGTCCGTTTACCTGATACTTTTCGCAGGCAAAGAACTTATTCGCAACATAAATTGTCTTTGTGAACGTCGGATTTACCTTTATGGGGATTCCGCCGATTTTAACCTTCCCTGGCTTTGAATCAAAATTTACAACACTCAGTGCTTTGTCAATATGCAGCGGACGACCGACTCCATTGCTGTCAACTCTGTTATAGTCAAAGACTCTGTAGGTTATATCCGAGGTCTGCTGAATTTCAACTATCACTGTCCCGGCGCCAATGGAATGAAGCAGGCCTGCGGGTACATTGATAACGTCCCCGGGCTGTACCTCTACCTCAATCAGGCACTCCTCAATACGGTTTTCCTTGACGGCAAGTATGAACTCCTCCTTACCCACACCTTGTTTAAGGCCTGCAACCAGCCTGGCGCCGGGTTTGGCATCATATACATACCACATTTCGTTTTTACCTCTGCCGCCCTCATGCTCAAAAGCATAGCTATCGTCAGGATGAACCTGAACCGAAAGCTTGTCATTGGCATCTATAAACTTGATTAATAAAGGTATTTCATCCATATCCATCGGAAATAGTGTTCCAAGAATATTGTACTTGTCATTGCTTACTATTTCGGTTAGTGTTTTACCTGATAGTACTCCATTTGCCGCCACACTCACTCCGTTTTTGTGGCAGGATAGCTCCCAGCTCTCTGCGATAGGTCCTTCCGGCAGCTCCCTTTTAAAGTTTTCAAAGTAACGCCCTCCCCAAACATAATCCTTGTAGGCAGGCTTTAATTTGATGGGATAATACACTCCGGTTGCACCTTCTGTATTTATAGACTTAAAAATAGATGAATTACTAACTTTTTTGATTATTGTAAACACCTCGGCATATATCAAAATGCCAAATGATCTGCAATTTGGCATTTTGATAATAATATATTTCTTATAAATAGTATTCTAAAAGTTATATAATGGTAACTATTGTTGCAAAGCCTAATAGCTTAAGCTGTATGTTTTTTTTCTGACTTTGACATTTGGAACAACTTCCCTATTTTCAGTCTGTCCCCGTAATGAAGAACAGCAAAGGAATATAGCTTAATAGAAAGCGAACCGATTAACCCTATTGCCACAACCAGAATGAATAAGGATAAAGCAATTTCCCATGCCGGAACCTCTGTGGACATTAGTCTGGAGGGGATTGAAAAGGGTGAGGTAAAGGGTATAAGGGATGTAACTCTGGCCATAGTGCTATCGGGTATTGCAAAGGTTCCATATGCCAGGTAGAAGGAAATTATTGTAATAAAGGACATTGGCATCATTGCCGAATTAACATCCTCGGCTTTACTTACTGTAGCTCCTACCACTGCGTTCATTAATGCGTATAGTATATATCCAAGTATAAAATATATAATTATAAGTATAATTGCAAGAGGAGTGAAGCCCGAAAACTCTATTGGCATTCCATCAATAGTAAATTGCTCCGGGAAGACCAGCTTGTAGCAAACAGCACTGACTATTATGATGCTTGCCAGCTGAATCAACCCCAGTAGACCCATTCCGGCAGTCTTACCTAAAATTATTCTTGAGGGCTTAACCGAAGTAACCAGCAATTCCATAACACGGGAGGTTTTCTCTGAAGCAACTGACATTGACACACCGTAGCCATAGAAGTACACCGCAAAGAAAAGTATAATAACAATAGCTATGCTCGTAATATATCCTCCAATTTTGCTCTTTCCCAGGGTATTAACTTTTATGCTCATCTCTCCCAGGACTTTGGATATAGTATCCTCAGAAACATTGGATTCCTTAAGCAGCTTTGATGAATAAATATCACTGAAAACCTTGCTTAAGGTACTCGGACTGGGGCCCTCCAAATACTGCTGGGTGTAGTACTCCAGAACAGGCATATTGTTTTGAGTCTCAATAATAACAAAATAGTCCTTTCCGTCCTTCTCAATAGCTGCCTTGATGCTTTCAACACCATCTTCTGCAGCTGCCTTTACCTTGTATTCAGGAAACTGCTTCTGAATAGTATCGAGCTTATCAGAATAGCTTCCGCTTTTATCAAGCACATACAAAATGCTTTTGTTTTCTTCACTCTGCCCTGACGCTCCTCCAGAAGCCCCTGTATTATCTTTGTCGTTACTGGAGATTATTGCAGGTACCACCATTAAAGCTACAATTATTATTAGAATTACCATCGTAGATACGATAAAGGATTTCTTCCTTACATTTTCCTTAAAGGTATAGCTGAAAACATTAAAAAAATCATTCATTTTGCTTCCCCCATCTTCTCAATAAATATTTCATGCAGGGAAGGCTCCCTGATTTCGAACTTATCCAGCAGGAGTCTCATGCTTAGGATTTTTTCAAGAAGCTTATAGGCTTGCTCCTCTTTCTGGATTTTAAACTCATAACCAGAAGCATTCTGGTTATAGCTGGTAATACCCTCCTGGGCTGCAAGCTCCGGAATGTTTCCTTCACAATTGATTAGTAGATTATTTCTTCCATAGCCGTGCTTAATCTCTTTCAGATTACCCTTAAGAACTGTGACGCCGTTCTTAAGCAGAACAATGTCCTTGCAGAACTCTTCCACCGTAGCCATTTGATGACTGGACATTACAATTATTTTCTTTCTGTTGATAAGCTCATGAATTACTCCCTTAAAAAGCTCGGTATTGACAGGGTCAAGGCCACTGAAGGGCTCATCCATAAATATGAGCTCAGGGTCATGTATTATTGAGGCAATAAATTGGACCTTCTGCTGATTTCCCTTGGAAAGCTTTTCGGCAGGCATATTTATGTATTGCTCTGCCTCAAGCCTTTCCAACCAATAATCAATATCCTTCCTTGCCTTTTGAGTTGAAACACCTCTGAGCTTGGCAAAATATATCAGCTGCTCGGATATTTTCACCTTAGGGTATAGTCCACGTTCCTCAGGGAGGTAGCCAAAGCTTTTGGTTTGGTCTGTTGCCGGCTTATTGTCCCATTTGATAACTCCACTGTCCTTTTTCACAATATTCAGTATCATTCTGATGGTGGTAGTCTTACCGGCTCCGTTTGTTCCCAGTAATCCGAAAACACCGGGTTCAGCTGCTTCAAAGCTTATACCGTCAACCACCTGCTTTTCTCCAAATTTCTTGGATACATTTTCTAGTAATAGACTCAATTTATTCACCTCTTAATATTTTTTACGCCGGGTTATACGGGCTCCCTGCGTTGGTTTCGTTGTAAAGCTGTTATAAATCAAAGCTTGACTTAACTTTATGTCCTCTTCCGTTTACCAAGCTCAGATTTTCTTTCTAAACTTCTTGATTTGAAGGGAAAGGTTTGTGATAATAAATGCAAAGAACGCAATTATGGTCGACCCAAAAATAGCTGTCATGGCTATGCTTGCCTGACTTGGATATTGATAGGTATTGTAGACCATATTAGAAATACAGATTATTTCGATTATGCTAGCAATAAACATAATAGTCAGCAGGGTTTTGTTTCGGGCAATCAAGCCTTCGAAGTCAGTATACAAATTCGGTCTATCCTCCTCGTACTCTTTTCTGAGTATGTACCAGCCCATGCCTATTTGGTATAGCTTCCAGCCATCGTCATTAATTATGGTCATATAATCGGGTGTAAGCTTAGATTGATAATCAATGCAATATCTAGCCTTTGTCGGATTACACTTTTCAAAGTAAAACATTACACCATTACATCTTGTTTCAACCAGCCTAAGCCCACTAGCCTCCATTTTTTCCAGCCAAATTTCTATTTCTTCGTATTCCCAGGCCCACCACATTTTATATATTCTAATCATAACCCATGTCCTCCAAAATGCTATGTCCGTTTTTATGCAGCTCATCTATTCTGTCAAGCTCCTGGCCTAGAAGCCAGACACCATTCTCTGTTAGCTTATATAGTTTTCGCCTATCCTCTTCTCCTGCTGTAACAATTAAGCCGTCCTTCTCAAATTTTGTCAAAGTACCGTATATTGTTCCTGCTCCAAGGACAATGCGATTACCTGTAATTTCCTTCACATACAATATTATACCATAGCCATGCCTAGGCTCCTTTAAGGAAAGTAAAATATAAAACGCCGATTCTGTCATAGGCATGTAGCTCTTTTTCAGTTGTTCTCTCATATACCCTCCTCCGACAGAAAAAATATCACCAACTGAGCCTACCTAACCTCATGATATATATGGCAGCTGAGTCAGATTAACAAATGTCATCTATATCAATGATTGATATATCACAACCCGATATATCATGAACAAAGTATATCACAGCGTGATATACTCGTCAATAGTAATTTTCAAAAAATTTCATAAGTTTTTCCCTGAAGGTTAATGATCTCAATCCGACTAAATAAAATTCAATTGTATAAATCAATATCTGATTTTGGTATACTTTAAACCAGTGGTAAGTTTATTGGACAATTGGGTATTCGGGAGGTCAATATGCTTCGATATGATAACAAGACTGTAATAGTAACAGGTGGAAGCCAAGGAATAGGGATGGCTGTTTCAAGAGCTTTTGCTGCGGAAGGTGCAAAGGTGGTAATAGCTGATATAGATGAGGAAGCTGGTCAGGAAAACGAAAGCTTTATAAGGTCCGCGGGTTTTGAGGGAGTATTTATCAAAACAGATGTTGCTGACGCCGCTTCAGTTAAGTCCATGGTAGCTTCAGCCTTCGATAAATATAAGGCAGTACACATACTGATAAACAACGCCGGTGTATCAAGCTTTGGAAATATATTTGATACTTCAACTGAAGAGTGGGACAGAATTATAGGAATCAATCTTTCAGGTATGTATTACTGTGCAAAATTCTGTGCTCCTATCATGAGAGCCCAGCATTCAGGAAGTATTATCAACATTGCTTCAACCAGAGCCTTTATGTCTGAACCCGACACAGAAGCTTATTCAGCTTCGAAGGGAGGAATCTTTGCTCTAACTCACTCACTGGCGGTATCTCTTGGACAGCACGGTATTAGAGTAAACTCTATAAGCCCCGGTTGGATAGATGTGTCAGCTTGGAAAAAAAGCTCTGAGGCAAGGCAGGAAATAATAACTGAGGCTGATCACAAGCAGCATCCAGCCGGCAGGGTGGGAAAACCGGAGGATATAGCCGAGGCATGCTTGTTTCTGGCCTCAGACAAAACTGGTTTTATAACAGGTGAAAACCTCACTATTGACGGTGGAATGACCAGGAAAATGATTTACCTTTAATTGCTTTATTTCTGGCGCTATCCTTCTATTTGTATGTGTACATTCCTACTCTGAGCTTCTGCTTTATAAAACTTTTTAGGAGCAGTTCCATACAATTTCGTAAAGGCTCGGACAAAGCTGGAATAGTCATTAAAGCCGCATCTTCCGGCTGCCTCTGATGGAGAGATTCCTGCTCTAATATGTTCTGCTCCTTTCTGAATCCTTTTTTGAACAACATAATTATGTATAGAAAAGCCTGTGTTTGCTTTAAACTTATGCATTAGGTAGTATTTGTTTATAAAAAACATATCCGCCAGAGTTGATATGCTTAAATCTCCGTCCAGGTTTCCATTAATGTGCCGGATAACCTTTTGTATCTGTTCATCGTATTCCACCTCTATGCTGTCTGTTGACTTTTCAGGAGTTATATAAAGCCTGTTCACATAGACCATGAACTGTACAAACAGAGCATTTCCACAAATACCTGAACCAAATTGCTTGTTCTTCAGTTCGTTTTCAATTTGCAAAAGAATAGCTTTTATAACATGCATGGAATTGATGCCAAGCCTGATAAGGTGCCTGTTATCTCTAGCCCCATTGAAGCAGGAGAGTAAGTCATTATCTGCATCACCATGCTCCTTAAGAAAGACGTTATTAATCCAGATTACAATTCTCTCATAATCTTCCGCAGGCTCAATAACAGGCCTGTGGACCTGATTTTCAGGAATAAAAAGTATATCCCAGGGTTTTAGCTTATATGTCTTCCCTTCGATGTTATACTCCACATTTCCGTTAATAAAAACAATGATTTTATTAAAATCGTGATAATGATGTTCAAACTGTATGTTTCTTCTGTCCTTCAAGTGAAAATACATAAAATCACTTTGCAGATATCCCCTCTTTATACGTTCTTCCATGTCAATACCTTCTTTACTCCTCTTAATTGCCTCTATTGGTTTATTCTTTTATTCTATTATATTTATCAATGGTAGTAAATTATTAAATAGCAGCTTTTGCATTATTTCTAACATAATCTGCAATAAATATTGCTAAAACTTAGAATATAATACTTATGTAAAGTAAATTTCTACCGACTGTAAACAGGTAGCTTTGACTTAACCGCAATATATCACTTTGGAGGCAGCTATGAAAATCATAACAGTTAAAAATGCTCAGTTCTTCTTATTATTAAACGCTATTTTCTGGGGTTCATCCTACATATGGTCAAAAATGCTTTTAGGTTTTTTACCTCCCTTTTCAATTTTGTTTGTTTGTGCAGCTATATGTCTTTCAGCAACCTGGATCATATTCAGAAAAAAGCTTGGAAATATAAGTAGAAAGGTTATTCTCTTCAGCGCACTTATAAGCCTTGTTTCAGTTGTAAGTAATATCTTCTGTATGCTGGCATTAAAAAGAACCTCAGGTTCAAATACCGCCTTCATAGTACAGCTGTCAATAGTAATAACACCCATAATTATGGCACTTTTTGAAAAGAAGAAACCAACCTTAAAAACAGTAGCCCTAGCTTTGTCAGCACTATCAGGGATCTATCTTATAACCTGTGCCGGAAAGGGCTTTGAAATTAATCCAGGGGATATTTTTGCTATCTTTAATGCCTTGTTTTTCTCTCTGTTTATAGCTTTACAGAACAGGTTTTCCCATATTGTTACACCAATACAGTTTACCTTTGTTCAGCATGCAACTAATACAACAGTGTTCCTGCTGCTTGCTATTGCTTTTGAAAGAGGAAATGTAGATTTTTCAATTGGACTTAATCCCGTATTTTTACTGCTTATAGGTCTAAATACTCTTGTAACTATCTTTACTTCTCTATTTCAGAGCTCGGCAATAAAATATGTCCGACCTGAGAAGGCTACAATTCTTTATGCCTTTGAGCCTGTTATTACTGCTCTGCTGGGCACGCTTCTACTGGGTGAAAAGATCAGTGGTATTCCATCGGTAGTCGGCTGTGTTGTGATTCTTCTGACAGTAGTGATATCGACATTCAATCCGTCAAAGCTTTTTATAAAGAGAAGAGTTATTCTTCACCAGTTGCATAGCTCCAGGATATGGTTTGATTAATGACTTAAGAAGAAAAGCTTATTTACGAAGGAAAAAGGCACACGTGAGCTTTGGTTTATGCTGCGGCATAACCAACTCATACGCGTGCCTTTGTCAGTTTCACATATTCTCCCAGCCAATATAACTCAAGAAGCTATTCCACATGCCTTCTAAGCTTATGAATTGGCTTGATGGGCTTGCTCCCATCCCAGCTTTCCAATTGTTTTTCAAATTCAGCCTGAAGCTTTCCACCTTCATCCTTTGTAATTCTACCCTCTTTTACGGCCTCTTCCATTCGGGATTTAAATTTTTCGCTTAACTGCTGCTTCTTTTCAGGTAAGGAAAGACTGTTGAATTGTTTGATTTTTGCAATTCGTTCATCTATTTTTTTATTTAATTCATCAGCCTTTTCTTGTGATATTTTGCCATCCTTTAAATCCTGTGATACTTTCCCCTTAATGGATTCAAGCCTTTCCAAGGGGTCCTTATGGCATTTTTCACATTCATGCTTTATGTGGCCGCTGTGGTCTTCAATATTACTCTTATCAGAGCCTTTGGATTTATGCTCCGGCTTCTCGGGATACTTTTTGTGCAAAGCTTTGTTCTCGGCACCCTTATTCTCTGTATTGCCCATTTGCTCAGTACCCTGCGGTACTGCGAAAGCATTAAAGGATATTATTGAAGCTATAAATGTAATAGTTAATAGAATAATAATTTTTTTCAATACTATCACCTCCTCACAGAATATCATTCTCAACTATATCGTAAATATTATTTATTTGATAAGTTTATTTTTCCAATTATTAATGTCTGCTTTACACAAACAAAAAAGCGTTTCTAAAAAACGCTTTTATTTGAGAAATTTATATGGTTTATTTAAGGAGGGATCAGGTAGCTGATGATTTTCTCTCCTTGAGATAGGTTACAACACCCGGTACAAGAGAAATAAGAATTATGGCCAGGATTACCAGGCTGAAGTTATTCTCTACAATTGGTATATTCCCAAAGAAGAAGCCTCCAAAGGAGAATAGGGCAACCCATGATATACCTCCGATTACATTGTAGCTTATAAACTTTGCATAGCTCATGGATCCCATGCCTGCCACGAAAGGAGCGAAGGTCCTAATAATAGGAATAAATCTGGCAATAATTATTGTCTTCCCACCATGTTTTTCATAAAAATTATGTGTTTTTATAAGGTATTCTTTTTTTAGGAATCTGACGTCATCCTTTTTAAATATAGCAGGTCCAATGAACTTACCAATATGATAATTGCAGGTATCTCCCAGTATTGCAGCTGCTATAAGTACTGCTATTATAACCGGAAAGTTAAGCTCTCCGCCGGCAGCTAAGGCCCCAACAACAAAAATCATGGAGTCCCCTGGCAAAAATGGTGTTATAACAAGCCCGGTTTCACAGAATACTACCAGGAATAAAATCAGGTAGGTCCAAAAACCATAATCCTGCGCAAGCTGAGTTAAATTCTTGTCCAGGTGCATCACAAAATCAAAAAATCCAATAATAAAATCCATCTTCCGGCCTCTTCGTAATTTATTATCCCCTTCAGGGAATAGGTTACCTAATAACCTTTCATGTAAAAAGTGTGTTAGTCATTCTATTTATATATACAATTTAACCCAAAACTCCGGCTATGTACACCCCCCAAGTAATATTTCTCAGTTTTCAAGCATTATCCCAAGTATTTCCCTTCACAGCTTAGAAAATAAAAACCGAGTATAACTGTTTACTACGGTCTTTGAGAGTCTAAACAGTCATGCTCGGTTATTACCTAAGCTTATTTACCACACTATTCTATTGCCTCCTAAAATCTGCAATCGTTATTGTGTACGAGAAGATTGTAGAGAGAACCATGTCTTATCTCATCAGTAATGATTTCAGTTAATATGTTTATGTCCTTCCTTGCGTTCATGGCAAAAAGGATCTTACGATACTTCCTTACAGCATTTTGTTCTCCCAGTAAAGCCCTTATGAGTCCTTCACAATAGGTGGCCGGCTTTTTAAAATCAACTTCCTGGTCAGGCCCTATAGTTTTACCCGTAAACTGGTAATATAGCTGTCTGAACAATTTAGCATGCTTTATTTCGTCGTCCCTGATACCTTTGATTATTTCCTTGTCTTTATTGTTAGGGGCATTGCTGATAAGAAAATCATAAAACATCCTGTCTTCGGTTTCTCCTGCTACTGCTTCCTTTATAATACCCAGCGCTTCCTCTAAACTGACCTGTCCTTCAGTATTATAGTTCATTTCATTTCCTATGGATTTGCCCATAGCATTGTTATATGGCATAGCATTACTATTGCTCATAGCATTGTTTGTTCCCATAACATTGCCGTTAGCCATTTGCTGACCCAAAACACTGTTATTTCCCATAACGTTGCTGTTCATCATAGGCTGGCTCATCTTCATTTTTTTTATTGGACTCATATACATATTATTGTCCTTAGGGGCAGGAACAGAAGGCAGCGGCATGGTCATGCTGTTGGGCATTGCCTGCTGGGCGGGCTTCTGCTGTGCTGCAGGCATGGTCATGCTGTTGGGCATCGCCTGCTGGGCGGGCTTCTGCTGTGTCGCCGGCATGGTCATGCTGTTGGGCATTGCCTGCTGGGCGGGCTTCTGCTGTGCAGCCGGCATGGTCATGCTGTTGGGCCTCGCCTGATTGTCGGGCTTCTGCTGTGCAGCCG